>JANQSY010000186.1 GCA_028279065.1 Cytophagales bacterium | reverse complement strand
GGAGGAGATCAAGAAACAACCTGAAAGTTTTTATACCCTTGGGGCAGATCTGTATAGAACAGAGGGTTCAAAAAAGGAACTGAAAGCAAATCTCGCCAGAATGGAATCTTTCTACCAAAGAGGAACCCTAACCGCCTTTTACCTGGACATCACTTTAAAGCAAAACAATCCATATCAGGGACTGATCACCTGGCTAAGGGATTACAGAGGATTCTGCGACCAGGAGATCGATCTTTCAAAAAATAAGGACCCCTGGGGCTTGTACCTCAGGATACAACAAGACCATATCAAGAACCTGATCGATGCGAATGTCTATGGGGATAAAACCCTGGAACATGATTTCTATTTGAATCGCATTGGTTGGGATTTTATCAAAAAGGGAGAAGAGCACCGCACCTTTCTCAAGGGTGGAAAGCTCCATTATTTCCATGAGATCGGGCATTATGTATGTGTAAAGAAAGGGAAGAACACCCTGGGTATGGAAAAGGGAGATGTGATCATTTCTATTAACAACAATGAAGTTTTCAACGACTATGACCTTAAGGAATTGATCTTTGTTAATAACAAGATCAGAAATGAATTATCGGTGAAAGTTCTGGTCCTGAGAAACGGTGTTGAAAAGGTTCTCAGGGGGAAGGCAACAAAAAAGGTCAGAACCAAGCATTTTGAACTGATGCCCGATTCCGACCCTCTAACAGATCAATACCGCTTAAGGAAAGATCTGTTTAGTACGGTGAACTGATCACTCTCCGATAGAAACCCTTTTGAATTCAGAAACAGTAAGTCCGGAATGAACAGATTCCAGATACTTCTGAATGTTCATAGAAGGATCCTTCACAAATGCCTGATTTAGCAATGTGTTTTCCTTGAAGAACTTGTTCAATTTCCCCATGGCGATCTTCTCCAACATTTCCTCAGGCTTTCCTTCCGCCCTGGCCTGCTCCTTGCCAATTTCGATTTCCTTATTGATCGTGTCCTGATCAACAGCGTCCTGGCTGACCGCAACAGGATTCATGGCAGCGATCTGCATTGCCACATCCCTTCCGGCACTACTGACATCGGAGCCATTCGCTCCGTTCAGGCTTACAAGAACACCCAGTTTTGAACCCATGTGGATATAAGGAATGATCTTTTCACCACCTACTTTAAAATAATCAGTGATCTGGATCTTCTCCCCGATCTTACCCATACTTTCGGTCAAAGCAGCTTCCACGGTTTCTCCGGTTCCGAGATCCAAGGCCATTAGCTCATTAATGTCATTGGGTTTGGACTCCAAAACCACCTTAAGGATGCTGTTTCCAAGATTTTGGAAATCATCGTTCTTGGCTACAAAGTCGGTCTCACAATTCAAGGAAAAGATATATCCTTCTGAACCATCCTGAGATGTCCCGGCAAATACAGAACCTTCATTTGCTTCCTTATCGGCTCTTTTGGCAGATACTTTTTGTCCTTTTTTTCTAAGGATCTCAACGGCTTTGTCGAAATCACCGTCAGCTTCGACCAATGCAGACTTGCAGTCCATCATGCCTGCTCCGGTCATCTTCCTTAGTTCATTTACTTCTTTTGCTGTTACCCCCATTGTGTTAAAAAAATTATGTTAAAAAAAAACATCGAGTCTCCTCAATGTTTTTGTTGGAATTACTCTTGTTTTTCCTGGCCTTCTTCAACGGCCTCTTCCGGGGCCACCTCCTGTTCTTTTTCAGGAGCTTCTCCCTCAGCCTTGGGCTGGTCCTCTTCCATTTTCTTCTGCTCTTCCTTTTCCTTCTTCCTCATCTCAATCCCTTCCTCAATGTATGAGGCGAGAACATTGACAACCAGCTTGATCGATTTGAAAGCATCATCGTTAGCCGGTATTGGGAAGTCAACTTTATCCGGATCGGAGTTGGTATCCACCATGGCAAAGACCGGGATGTTCAATTTTTGAGCTTCCGCAACCGCGATATGCTCTTTGCGGATATCGACTACAAACAAAGCGGCCGGTAGTCTTTGGATCTCTTCAATACCTCCAAGCACCCTCATTAGCTTTTCCTTCTCCCTCATTTTCATCAACCGTTCCTTCTTGGCAAGGTTTTGAAACTCCTCATCCTTCATCAGCTTGTCGATAGCTGCGAGTTTTTTCAAGGATTTCCTTACGGTCACGAAGTTGGTAAGCATACCACCCAACCAACGCTCGGTTACATAAGGCATTCTCAACCTTTGAGCCTCAGAAGAGACCTCTTCCTGAGCCTGTTTCTTGGTGGCAACAAACATGATCTTCTTTCCAGACCTTGCTATGTTTTTTAGTGCCTCCCCTGCCTGCTCAAGACTTTTCTTTGTTTTGTTCAGATCTATTAAATGGATACCATTTTTCTCCATCAGAATGAACGGAGCCATTTTTGGATTCCATTTCCTGGTCAGGTGTCCAAAATGTACACCCGCATCTAATAAGTCCTTTTGATTTACCTGGATCATTAAAGAATAAATTAACGTTTGCTGAACTGGAAGCTTCTCCTTGCCTTTCTCTTACCGTACTTCTTCCTCTCCACCATTCTTGGGTCCCTGGTCAATAAACCTTCTTTCTTGAGGACACTTCTTTTTTCAATATCGTACTCAGAGATCGCCTTTGAGATAGCGAGCCTTGCCGCCTCAGCCTGCCCATTGAATCCACCACCCTGAACATTGATGCTCAGATCGAATTTTCCACTCAGATCCGTAAGTTCCAGAGGTTGGTTCACAATTAATTGAAGGACCTCGGTTGGGAAATAATCATTGAGGTCTCTTTTGTTGACGGTGATCTTTCCCTTTCCTTCCTTCATGTAAAGGCGGGCGATCGATGTTTTTCTTCTTCCAACTGTACTGATAACAGCCATTCGATTATAGTTTTATCTGTTTTGGATTCTGAGCTTCATGAGGATGCTCTGAACCGGCATACACATGAAGGTTTGTAAACAATTTCCTTCCTAGTCTGTTTTTTGGAAGCATTCCGCGGACAGCATTTTCAACTATCCATTCAGGCTTTTTCCCGGCAATTTGCTCAGGGCTTTTTCTCTTCTGTCCACCAGGATATCCGGTATGAGAAAAATATTCCTTATCCACCATCTTATTCCCAGTGAAAACTACCTTATCGGCATTGATGACAACAACGTTATCTCCGCCGTCGATATGTGGTGTGAAATCAGGCTTATGCTTGCCCCTCAAACGAAAAGCGATCTGGCTTGCTAACCTCCCAACTACTTGAGATTCAGCATCAACCAGGATCCAATCTTTCTGGACATCCTCTTTCCTGACCGACTTAGTTTTAAATGTATCCATTCTATTTTGCAGAATAATCTATACCCCTGAAAAAACAGGGGCACAAAATTAGAGTTAATTATCTAAAAATCAAAAGGGTGAAGCGAAGCAAAATCAGCTTTGATCGTATTTCTTCAGAATTTTCTGGAGCCTTAGAATATCGGCCGGATAGGGGGCTTCAACATCGATTTCTTTTCCGGATCTGGATTTCAGTTTGATTCTTACCGCATGAAGGGCAGGCCGGGCAATGATGGGCAGCTCTTCACGATCCGATTTGGCCGAATAAGACCTCTTCAAAGCAGACAAGAAGACCAACTTTCCTCCATACAACTCATCCCCGGCCAGAGGAAAACCCGCATTCGAAAGGTGGATCCTGATTTGGTGAAATCGTCCCGTCAAGGGCATGCAATTGACAACCGAGAAGTTTTTGAATCCCTTTAAAAGGCTGACCAGTGTAAAAGATTCCTTGCCTTTTTCTGAGATCCTCGCCTTTCCCTTGCCAGATACCTCCAGTGGTTCCCGAAATTCGCGCTCTTCATCAGAGAAATTCCCATGCACTATGGCATGATATAGCTTGTGGACTTCCCTTTCCTCAAATGATCTTGAATAGAACTTGAAGGATTCCTGATTCTTAGCGGCTAAAAGGATTCCACTGGTTGTCTTATCAATCCTATGGCAAAGCTGGAATTCCGGATTTAGGGATCTCAGAAGGGTCAGTACATCTGGTAGGCCAGTTCTGTCCTGCAAACATGAAATACCCGGGGGTTTGTTCAAGACGAGGAGGTCCTCATCATCAAACAGGATATTATTTAGTGGATTCCAACTCCTTGGCTTTACTTCCGGCTTCACGGCTTCTTGATCTTCCTTTTTCAAGTTTAAATGAAAAGGCTGTACCTATTCCGATCTTGGAACTGATCTCTACAGTAGATCCATGACCGTCAATTATATGCTTAACTATCGCCAATCCCAGTCCGCTTCCTTTCTTGCCACTGGTTTTGGCCCTGCTACGGTCAACCATATAAAAACGCTCGAACAAACGATTCAGATGTTCCGGTGAAATACCGGGTCCATCATCCTCTACCTTGACTTCAACCTGGTTTTCAAGGACGTGAAAAGAGATTACGATCCTACCCCCCTCCTCTTTCCCATATTTGATAGCGTTGTCGATCAGATTGTTAAAGACCTGGCGCAACCTATGCCTATCCCCTTTTACAAATACAGGCTTTTTCCCTTCATGAATGATCTCAATACTGCCTTTTCTTTTTTGAGCTTTTCTGTCGAGTTGGTCTTTTACTTCATATGCCAGGCCTTTGATATCAAAAACCTCTTTCTCCATGGTTATGATCCCAGTTTCCAGCTGGGATACAGTAATTAGATCTGTAACCAGCCTGTCCAATCCATCTAGGCTTTTTGCAGCTTTCTTTAAGAACTTGTAGCGCACGCTCTTATCGTCAATTGCCCCGTCGAGAAGTGTGTAAATGAAACCCTGAGCGGCAAAAACCGGTGTTTTAAGCTCATGAGATACATCCGCAAGGAATTCTCTACGGTATTTTCCTACCTGTTTCAGGTTTTCGATCTCCTGTTGCTTGGAACTGGCGAATTCCTCGATCTCAACATTGATCTGCTTAAAAGGGTTGCCCTTTCTGGGTTGCAAAATATTTTCCTGTGCTACGCTTTTTCCCCTCCCACTGATCGTATCCAACAGCGAGTAGATCTTTTGGATCTCGCGGAAAAAGAGGAATTCCAAAATGAAGTAGGAAAGAAGGAATGAGCTGGAAAAAGCAATTATGATACCCACCACAAGGGCTGGAATGGGT
>JANQSY010000176.1 GCA_028279065.1 Cytophagales bacterium | reverse complement strand
TCAGTGATAGGGCCAGCAAGGGGATCTATGAAGATATCCCCGGTAAGGCCATAGTCTCAACTCTTAAGGAATATCTGAAGAACGACTGGGAACCGGAGTATATGGTTATTCCCGATGAACAGGATCAAATATCGGCTGCCATGGTCGAAATGGCTGACCAAAAGGACTGCTGCCTGATCGTAACCTCAGGAGGAACAGGCCCAGCACCCAGGGATGTTACACCAGAAGCCACCGAGGCGGTCTGCGAGAAAATGATGCCTGGTTTCGGTGAATTAATGAGGACAGAAAGTCTAAAATACGTCCCTACAGCAATACTCTCAAGACAGACAGCGGGGATTCGGGGTAAATGCCTCATCATCAACCTGCCCGGTAAGCCAAAAGCGATCAGGCAATGCCTGGATGCGGTGTTCCCAGCAGTTCCTTATTGCATTGATCTGATCGGTGGACCTTACTTAGAGGCAGATCCAGAAATTATCAAGGTTTTTCGACCCCCTAGTAAATAATCCCTTAGTTTCGCGGGTTATAGCAATTCCTTATGCTGAAGATCGATATGCATACCCATATCTTCCCAAAGAAGCTGCCGGATTTCTCCAAGAAATTTGGCTATGGGGATTTCATACATCTTGATCATCATAGGCCAGGATTTGCGCGAATGATGGCAGGCAATAAGTTCTTCAGGGAGATCAATGAGAATTGTTGGGATCCTGAGATCAGGATCCAGGAGTACGAAGAATTCCAAACCCAGGTACAGGTGGTTTGCACCATTCCGGTCATGTTCTCCTACTGGGCCAAGCCCCAGGATGGACTGGCCGTTTCAGAATTTTTGAACGATGATATAGCAGGGGTAATTGAGAAATATCCCAAGAATTACATTGCTCTAGGCACTCTTCCAATGCAGGATACCGAACTGGCTATCAAGGAGTTGGAAAGAATCAAGGGGATGGGCTTTCCGGGAATACAAATTGGATCCAACATCAATAATCTTAACCTCTCAGAAGCCAGATTCCTGCCGATCTTTCAAGCCTGCCAGGATCTTGATATGGCTGTTCTTGTTCATCCCTGGGAGATGATGGGTCAGGAGCATATGCAGACCTACTGGCTTCCATGGTTGGTGGGCATGCCGGCGGAGACCACCAGGGCGATCTGCTCATTCATATTCAGTGGATTGTTCGATAAGCTACCGGAACTGAGAGTTTGCTTTGCCCATGCAGGAGGATCGTTTTTGGCCACCATAGGAAGGATAGAACATGGATTCAACTGCCGGCCTGACCTGGTGGCTGTAGACAACCCAACCAATCCGCGAGAATACATTGGTAAGTTCTGGATCGATAGCATTACTCATGATGCGGAATTTCTGAACTATATCCTACCTATGGTCGGTTCTAAGAAAATATGCCTGGGTTCCGATTATCCCTTCCCTTTAGGGGACCTGGAGATCGGAAAATTTATAGAGGAGATGGATCTGAAAAAGTCAGTTAAAGAGGACATCTTTGCAAAGTCGGCAGCCAAATGGCTTAATATAAAACTTAAGGATTACGAATGATCCCCATAAAAACAGCTGAAGAGGTAGAATTGATGCGCGAAAGTGCCCTATTGGTTTCGCGCTGCCTTGGGGTTTTGGGCGAGAATTTGGAGCCTGGCATTAGCACATTGGAGCTTGATAAGATAGCTTACGAGTTCATTTTGGATCATGGAGCAAAACCAGGGTTCCTTGGTCTGTATGATTTTCCCAACACCCTTTGTGCCTCTCCTAACGAGCAAGTGGTCCATGGTTTCCCGACGAAGGATCCTTTGAAAGAGGGGGATATAATATCCCTTGACTGTGGGGCGATTATGAATGGTTTTTATGGAGACCAAGCCTACACCTTTCCTGTTGGGGAGATCGATCCAAAGGTTGAAAAACTTTTAAAGGTTACACGCGAAAGCCTGGAGATCGGGATCGAACAAGCCAGGCCAGGTAACAGGATCGGTGACATCAGTTTTGCTATCCAGTCCCATTGCGAAAAGCATGGATATGGAGTTGTTAGGGAGCTTGTGGGACATGGTCTGGGAAGGAAAATGCATGAAAAACCAGAGGTTCCCAACTATGGAAAAAAAGGCAAAGGACCTCTTCTGAAAAAGGGAATGGTCATTGCGATAGAACCAATGATCAACATGGGGACGCGCAGGATCCTTCAATTAAGTGATGGTTGGACAATTCTGGCTGCAGATAGAAATCCCTCAGCCCACTACGAACATGATGTTGCTATCGGCCCAAATGGCCCGGATGTACTTACGACCTTTGAGTATGTCGAGAAGGCCCTTTCAAAAAAGGGGGCCATAGTGATCTAACGAAAAGTAACTTTTTCGTTTTTCTCGGCCTTGAATTTGACCTTCAATTCGTCCTTGGAAAGCTTTAGGACCTTCATACGCCTCGGAACCCTTCTGCCCTGACTGACTCCTTTTCCACCTTCAACCGTAAGGATCAGATATTTTTTATCAAGGAACCAGGTCCCGGTCTCCCGATCCATATTGTTCTTCTTGATCCTGAACTTCTTATCGATATCAAAGGCGAGCTCCTCGCCAAACTCAAAGGTTGGCTCCTTGCCTTTTACATCTACCACTGTCCATTTCTTGCTTGAGATAATGCTCTCTTCCTTGTTGAAATACTTTTGGGAGAATGCAGAACCCGAAAGGATCAGCATCATTGAGGATATAAGAATTAAATTTTTCATTAAAGCTCTTTTTGAATCTTGTTTACAAATATCAGGCCATTACCATTCCAAAACGGTAAACTGAACCCTTCTGTTTATCTGTCGACCCTCTTCGGTATCGTTATCCGCTTCGGGTTGGGTTTCCCCATAACCTTTTGAGATGATCCTTCCCTCATCAATTCCCTGATCAAGAAGGTATTGTCTTACAGCATCGGCCCTTCCCTGGGAAAGCTGGAGGTTGTATTCATCGGACCCCTTTGAGTCGGTATGTCCTGAGATCTCAATATTCATATTCGGATACTTATTCAGAAGGTCCCTAAGCTTGTCCAATTCTTCATAGGATTCCGGCCTCAGGGTCGCCTTATCAAAATCAAAGTAAATATTGTCAAGGCGCACGGTTAGTCCCTCTTTGATCCTTGTCAGATAGAAATCCCTGGAAAGGTGGACATCCTCCTCTCCTGCGCTGTCAACCTGGACGCTGTCGATCAGTTCCAGAAAATTCTCTGCTAAAACCGTAATATCATAGAGTCCGGGGCCAGGCAAGGTTGCTTCATATCTCCCCTGCCCATGGTGGGTTTTGACCTTGGTTCTTTTTCCATTTCGATTGATGAATCTTAATTCCCCATCAACAGGTTGCAAGGATTCCGATTCAAACAGGACACCGGCGATGTAATAATGAACCTCCTGGTGATCCAGAAGGATCTTCATATCAATAGTGGTATCCCTTTTTGGTTTCCGGATCCGGAAGTCCTTTGAAAGCCCTAAATATCTGTGTGAGGTTACATTGAGATGGTATTCCCCATATTCTGTTCCCACATAGATCTGGTAATTCCCTTCATAATCGGTTTGATAGGTTTCGCTTTCTTGGGTTTTCTTTCCAAAATCAAGATAGGCTTCCAATCCCTGTCCTGTTTCATGATCTACAACCTGGAAATTTATTGTTACCTCCGGGGGTCTAGGAAGAAACTCAAGAAGGTCCAGGCTTCCTCCGTCGGCGGATTTATAAGCCCTGGTTGAGAAGGCAACTTCGCCATTGGCAGAGGTGGAGAAATAGGCATCAAACCCTTTGGTATTTACAGGCTCACCAAGGTTTTCGGGTTCAGTCCATTTATCCCAACTATCATCCAATCTTTTGGACACATAAACATCCAATCCACCCTTTCCGCCTGAGCGACTGCTGGAAAAATAAAGGGTCTTGCCGTCAACCATTAAGAATGGACCAAACTCATCCTGATTGGTATTGATCGGCTTGGGAAGCTTTTTGGGCCGGGTCCATTTTCCCTTGCCTTTTGGAAATGAAACATATAGATCGCTTTTGATCATATGTGGCACCTCGGCAAAATAGAGTAACAGAGCCTTCTCATCATTTGAAAGAAACCCACCAAAGAACCTACCCCTATTTAGGTCTTTTAAATCCTCAATATCCAACTCCACCGGGTTTGACCAATTTCCACCGCTTCTTCTAACGATCGAAAGGGCATTCAGGTCCCCAGCGCTCCTCCCTCCCCTGATCAGCAGGGTATTTCCATTAGAAGAAACACTCATGACCTGGTTGAACTGATGAGTATTGAAGGGATGCCCCAAATGAATGCTTTGCTCCCACTCCCCATACATGGAATCTCTTTTGGAATACCAGATATCCTGACTTCCTTTTTTGCCGTGTTTGTTATCGGGGTGATTGGCTATGAAGTAATACAGCTCCAAACCATTTGGTGATGTAACTGGAGCTGCATCATCATAATACGTGTTGACGGTTTTGCCTAGTTTTTTCAGTTCATATTGGGAGCCCATCTGGGCGAAGGCATTAATTGAGCCCAAAAAAAGACATACTGAAAGTATAGTTTTCCCATTCAACATCGGTCCGGAGATTTTCCTCCCAAATTATGGAATAAAAAAGAAGGTCGGAATTCCAGGGCTCGATGCTTTGGGTTCGATGGGGGGATAAGTGGATTCTATTTTTTGTTCTTTCTGGAATATGAAAAGAAATCCCATCGATCCCAGCCGCTGACGGTGGTAGGCTCTTTACCCTTTTTTTGTCCTTCAGAGGACTTCCGCTCTAAATAATATGATTCGATAAGACTCTTCGCTTCCGCTCTGAGTGACGGATTTTGATTTCTTATGTGGGCATTCCGTTTTCCGGTTGTTAACCAACAAAGTACCCCAAACCCCTCTCTTCTCGTTCTCGGCTTATTTGGTTCCCACTCTCACTCCCGAGTCTGGTTCAGTATTGTTCCAGCAAATATTTGATCAGGTCAGTGGTTGTCACAATACCAACCAATTTCCCATTGTCCGTAACTGGAAGCGCGTGGAATTCTGCCGAAGCAAGGGTTTCTGCTACCTCACGAATGGTTTCATCCTTATCAACTGTTTTGGGATGCTCCCTCATTACCTGGGAAATATTTAGCATGTCAAATACAGCTTCATCAGCATCAGCATGAGTTTCACCGAAGGTGCTTCCAAAACTCAATCTCCTTATATCCGTTTCAGACAAAATTCCTACGATCTCATCCCCGGAAACTACTGGAAGGTGCCTGATTCCCTTGCTGTGGAATATCTCTCTGACCTCTCTTAAGGAGTTTTTTACATTAACAGTGGTAAGGTGTGAGGTCATGATATGGCTTACCGGTTCTCTCTTTTTCATAATTCAGTTTTTTTGTTTTCTCTTTTGGTCCTTTCGGAATTTTGAACCAATGTCAGTTCAGAAATGAAGTTATCTACTGACCAAACTTAGGTAAGAATTTGATTGATGTCAGAAATTAAAGGTTTACATTCTGGATTTGATCCCAACCTCTGAACAGATCGGGCAGTGATCCATAATATGGCCTCTTGCGGGGCAGTACTCCCTGCCAAAATAGATGATCTGTAAGTGCAGATCAGCCCAAGATCCTTTTGGAAAAACCGCCTTTAGGTCTTTTTCTGTTTGTACGACATTTTTGCCATTTGATAGACCCCAGCGATAAGCGAGACGGTGGATATGGGTATCCACAGGGAAAGCCGGTTCTCCAAAAGCCTGGACCATAACCACAGAAGCTGTCTTGTGCCCTACCCCTGGAAGCTCCTCCAGTTCCTCCAGAGTTTCCGGGACATTCCCCCCATACTTTTCTATAAGGATCTCAGAAAGACCAGCTATGGCTTTTGATTTCGCAGGGGCAAGGCCGCAAGGCCGGATGATGTTTTCGATCTGCTCAACACTAAGAGACCGCATGGAATATGGATCAGAAGCAGCTTCAAAAAGCAAGGGAGAGATCTCATTAACTTTTTTGTCTGTGCATTGAGCAGATAGAAGAACCGCTACCAGCAGAGTGTAGGGATCCTCATGCTTCAAGGGGATGGAGGGGGAAGGGTAAAGTCCCCCCAGCTTTTCCTTTATCCAATTTGCTTTTTCTATCCTGGTCAAGAAGCCTCCTGATTCCAGGCCATGATTCCACCAGAAAGATTATACAGCTCCTCATGTCCCATTTGGGCAAGGACTTCGCAGGTTTTTGCGCTTCTCATACCACTACGGCAATAAACCAAATATGCCGGGCCCTTTTCCAATCCTTGTAGTTGATCAACAAAATCCTGACTTCTCATACTGATCATCTTGTAACCTGGAATGCTGCCATCTTCTAATTCTTCAGGCTGGCGGACATCCAGCACCACCGCCCCATTGCCCATTTTTGATTTGAACTCAGAAACGTTGATGTTCTCATAGCCCTTGGGCTTTGATCCGAATAGATTAAACACTTTCCTTGGTTTTTGATTGACAAACAAATTCGGTTACCGGCAAAGAGGAATTCTTTATTTCCTCAAATCCTCCCCTGATATCGACCAGGTTTTTGAAGCCGTTTTTCCTGAGGATGGATTGGGTTATCATCGACCTGTACCCGCTCTTGCAATGAAGGAAATACGTCTTTTCCTTATCCAGATCCTTCATATATTCATTGATGAAGTCAAGGGGGAAATTCCTTGCATCCTTTAAATGCTCCGCCTCATATTCCCCTGGTTTACGGACATCCAGGATCTCAGCATTTTTGTTCCCCTCAAATCTCTCCTTCAGTTCGGAAGGATTTATGGTCGGGATATTTTCAACTGGATTTCCATCGATGATCCAACTCTCAATTCCTCCTTCAAGAAAACCCAAAGCGTGATCGTAACCAACTCTTGCCAGTCTCATGATGGTTTCCTCTTCCCTATCTGAATCTGTTATCAAAAGGAGTTTTTGATTCAGGTCCGGGATCAGAGTACCAACCCAAACAGCAAACATGCCGTCCAAAGGAATGCTTATGGAACCAGGGATATGCTCATGCCTGAATTCATCTTCGATCCTGGTATCAAGAATAAGGGCTCCGGCTTCTTTTTCCTTTTTGAAATCTTCAATCCCTAAAGCTCTGAAGCTATGTTTCATTACCTGAGAATAGTCCTCATAACCACTCTTATTCAAAACGGCATTTTTAAGGAAGTACTGCGGCGGGGGAAGTATCCCTTCCGTTAATTCCTTGATGAAGTCGTCCTTGCTAAGCCTTTCGTCAAGGGCATAATTGACCTTTTTTTGATGACCTAGGGTATCCTGGGTCTCTTCACTCATGTTCTTACCACAGGCAGAGCCAGCTCCATGGCCAGGATATACGATGATGTCGTCAGAAAGAGGTAAGATCTTGTTCTTCAAAGAGTCATAAAGAAGCCCGGCAAGATCTTCCTGGCTCAGGTCGCTTTTTACTGCAAGATCCGGGCGACCCACATCACCAATGAAAAGGGTATCTCCGGAGAAGATCGAATTCTCTTTTCCGTTTTCGTCGATCAACAAAAAGGTGCTTGATTCAAGCGTATGTCCTGGGGTATGCAATACTTTGATCTTAACATTTCCTAGCTCCAGGATCTCATCATCCTTAGCAATGTAGGCATCAAATGACGGTTTTGCACTGGGACCGTAAACTATGGTTGCCCCGGTGAGTTTTGCAAGATCCAAATGGCCTGAAACAAAATCAGCATGAAAATGGGTTTCCAGTATATACTTGATCTTGGCTCCCTTTTCGTTGGCTTTTTCGATATAGGGTTCCGGATCCCTTAGAGGATCAACAATGGCGACCTCGCCATTGGATTCGATGTAATAAGCTGCCTCCGCAAGGCAGTTGGTGTACATTTGTTCAACTATCATAGTTTGCTGATTATAAGTTCTTTACTGATTACAAATACGGCCATGAGCAAGACGAAATATCCAAATCCAACCTTCAGATTTGCTCCTGATACCTTTTTATTTAAATAGGTCCCTGCAAAAATCCCCAATATTGATAACGCAGAAAAACCCAACAAAAATCCCCAATCGATTGGTTGGTTACCTAGGTCTCCTAAAAACCCTATGAGGGACTTTAATGCTATGATCAAAAGAGAGGTTCCGACTGCAAGTCTCATTGGCAATCCGGCTAGGAGGACCAGGGCAGGAATAATTAAAAAGCCCCCACCAGCCCCTACCAGACCTGTAAAAAATCCCACTACAATTCCATCTAGGGTTATCTTCAAATAATGGATGAACCCCCTTTTTGTTTGATTCTCAGATAGCGCTTCCTTTTTGTTCCCTGAGCGGATCATAGAGATCGATGCCAGGATCATGATCAGGGCAAACAAGAGCATGATAAAAAGGTCCTTACTTAGAAAGATCATGGATGAATCCATGATCACGTCCGGGATAGCAGGGACCACCCATTTTCTTGTTACATAGACCGTGAGTGTGCTTGGGATTCCAAAAACAACAGCTGTCCTATAACTGACCAGTTTTTGCCTCATAAAATTTCCAGCCCCGATCAGTGCGGAAAGCCCGACAACAAAAAGCGAATAGGCTGTAGCCAAAACCGGGTTGGTTCCAATAAGGTAAACCAGAACAGGGACAGTTAGGATTGATCCTCCACCCCCGATCATTCCGAGGGATACCCCTATCAAAATAGCTGCGAAATATCCTGCTACTTCCATTAACCAACAAAATTGCAATCACAGTTCTGGATGCATTCCAGAACCCTGACCACATCCCTCTCCTTCAAGTTATAAAATACCTTGTTGCCTTCTTTCCTCGAAACAAGGATCCCCTTCAATTTCATATTGATCAAATGGTGAGACACTGCACTCTGCTCCTCTCCTGTACCTTCAGTTAACTCACTGACTGACAACTCTCCTGCTTTGTCCAGCAAAAGGATCATCGCCAGCCTTACCGGATGTGCTATGGTCTTGAGGATGAACGCCCCTTTTTCCAAACCTTTAATATCAATCTTTTCGGCAATCATATATTAATATGATAATATTTTCATATTGCAATATAACGAAGAAAATTTTTTAAAAACAAGAACCTAGTTAAAGATCCCGAAGAGCTCTCGGTTTACAAGGTCTATTACGCTGGACAGATGGCTCGGGTCTCTTACATAATCCAGTTGATCCGCTTCTATGATAAGAAGTTTTCCAAGGTCATACTTCCCTATCCAGGACTCATAAAGCTCGTTAAGGTCCTTGAGATATTGCAGATTGATCTTCGACTCATAATCCCTGTTTCTTATGTTGATCCTTCGAACAAGATTGGGGACATCGGATCTTAAATAGATCAATAGATCCGGAGCAGGGGAAGTATCTTCCACTCTCTGGTATTCCCTGAGGTACTTCTGGTAGTTTGAGTTAGAGATATTCCCGGAGGCATGTAGGTGTTTGGCAAAAATATAAGCATCCTCATAGATAGTTCTGTCCTGAACCACCGGGCTCCTCGATAGTTGAATATTCTTCACCTGGTCGTAGCGATTGAAAAGGAAATATACCTGGAGCTTATAAGCCCATTTCTTCATGTCGTAATAGAAGTCCTCCAGATATGGGTTATCCTCTACTGATTCGAGCATGATCTCCCAGCCGAAATGTTTAGAAAGTTCTTTTGCCAGAGTGGTTTTACCCGATCCGATATTACCGGACAAGGCTATGTGTTTGATCATTAGCCCTTATACTTCTTTGGGCTCATTGATTTGAATTTCTCCCTGTTCTTTTTCTTACCTCCCTGATTCATTGTATAGGTAGGGATAACCCAGGTATAAGAAGCAAAAAGGGTAACATTTAGATTTTGAAGTTCAAAACCGGGCAATACATATACATTCTCCTCGTCTGGTTTTACAATGTTTGTCAGGCCTTGTGTATATCTTATGCCAGCGGAAAACATACCCCAGTCTCCAACATCAATATCTATCCCACCGCCAATGATGAATCCGGGGTCAAAGGAATTATAAAACTTCCCTGTCTCAGCCAATGGTGCCGGTGGAGTACCATACCAGGCTATGGTGTAATTATCCTGTACACTTACCGCCCAGCTGAAGGAAGGACCAAAGAATATGTTGGGACGATTGGGTGTGTAAGGAGAGAAGTTCAATTGGATCAAAACCGGTACCTCAAAATACACCGATCTAAGTTGAGCTGAATTAGTAGAAAGCCCACTGTAATTCCTGCTCGCATCAAAATTGGCTCCCTTTGCTATGTAATTGAATCCGGAATGCATTGAAAAGAACCTCCTGGGCCTCCACTTAAGAAAGGTACCGAAATAAAAGCCGGGAATCATTTCCGCCGATGTGATCTCGCGATCTTCCACAGGGTATTGGCCCTGAATGCTTGACAAGGATAATCCACCTGTCACACCCCAACCGAATTTTTGCGCTTCGGCCGCGAACCCAATGAACAAAAGAAGAATAAATAGGGAGAATAACTTTCTCATGTATTCAGAGCTTTCAACAAAAATACAAAAATGACCAATGAGGGCTTAAAAGAAATTCAATACAGATATCTCAATAGTTTTTTTAGCAGGGCCATATAATTTGAATAAGGACGGTATCTGATCGGGATCTCAAAGCGGGCTGGCTTTTTCAAAACGCTTTTGTAATGGGAAAACGCCCTGAAGCTTTCTTTTCCATGGTACTTTCCTATTCCGCTGAACCCTACCCCTCCTACTGGGATCCGGGGACTGGTGAAGTGCATAATGGTGTCATTGATCACGAAATCTCCAGAAGGGATGTTGGTGAGAGCAATCTTCTGTAGCCTTTTACTCCTGCCAAAATAATAGACCACCATGGGTTTGGGAAGCTTTCTGACCTTGTCTATGGCCCCTTCAAGGTTTTTATAGGTAAGGATGGGCAAAACCGGCCCGAAGATCTCATCCTGCATACTTGAAGCTTCAAATCCATCGACCTCGATCAAGGTGGGTTCAAAAAAAAGTGTTTCCTTATTGGTCTTTCCACCATGGAGCAGTTTGGAATCCTCCAGATAGCTTTCCAGCCTATCAAATGCGGATGCATGGATCACCTTGGAATATTCTGTAGCTTCCCCTTCGTGCATGAATTTCCGGATGTTCGCTTTCAGGAGAGATACAAACTCCTCTTTGATATCTTCATGGACCAGGAGGTAGTCAGGGGCAATACAGGTCTGGCCTCCATTAAGAAACTTTCCCCAGGCTATTCGCCTTGCTGCTGCTTTCAACTCGGCATCATAATGAACGATACATGGGGATTTCCCTCCCAACTCCAAAACCAATGGGGTCAGGCTTTCGGCCGCGGACTTCATTACCATCTTCCCCACCATGGTACTACCGGTGAAAAAGATGAAATCAAACCTTTGTTTTAAAAGAGATGCTCCAAGTTCATGATCTCCCTGGACCACCTTTATGTGGGACTGGTCGAAGATCTCATCCAGCATCTCCATAATAAGCTCCGTTGTGTGCGGACTGTGCTCAGAAGGCTTTACCACTGCACAGTTTCCGGCTGCTATTGCCCCCACAAGGGGAGCCATGACTAAGAAAAAAGGGAAATTCCATGGAGCCATGATTAGTACCACCCCATAGGGTTCCTTTTGGATGTGAGCGCTGGACGGGATATTCAGCAACCCACCCCCGGCTTTGTCAGGCCTGGCCCATTTTCCAAGATTCTTTTTGGCGTAGTTGATCTCCTGAAGGCTCACAAGGATCTCCGATGTCAGCGTCTCGAATTCCGGCTTCCCGAAATCCTTTTTTATGGCCTCCACTATCCTTTCCTGGTTATCCTTTATTGCTCTTCGGAGCTTGATCAACGCAGCCTTTCTAAACGCCAGGGGCCTTGTTCTTCCTGCGATAAAGTAATCGCGTTGGGACTGTACCAGCTTGTTTATCTCCATTTCCATTTCAAGCCGACAAACTTATGCAAATCCGACCTGAATTAATGGTAAAAGAAGAGAATCAAATACTAATTTTTTTAGTGATCAAACTATTTATATTAGTATGTATTTCAATCGTCAGAGCTGCTATAGTTTTCGCAACGGAAGCCTTACGCCCGAGGTCTTGATCAGGGAAGCTGTACAAAGAAATTTGGAGGGCTCGACCTTGGCCGACATCAACAATGCCTCTACCCCTCTTGACTTTTTTCATGATGCATTAGCTGGCGACGGTGAACAGGAATGATGGGGAGGTTCGAACTAAGAGGATCAGTGCCTAAAAAAAAGGCATGCCAGAAGCACGCCTCTTAATGATCTATTGTACCCATTATGGAAGACGGCTCTAAATAAGCCCAGGTAGGTAAAGCCAATATTATCAGGGCATTTCCAATAGGTGAAAAATGGCTTTTGAAATTAACCGGGAGGTAACAATTTCCTAACAATGGGAATTTGATTCTTAACAGGGGTTTAAAATCAAAAGAAAAGAGAATTAACCTACCGCATCGAATTTTGGGTATGCGAAAAAAGCCACTTTTAGACGCCAAGAAGTTGAGGGAGAATGGTGCAAACGCGTCAGAGATCTTGAGATATCTCCATCAGTACTACCCCTACCTACAGAAAAAAGAAGTGTGGTGGATCATAGAGCAGGTGATCAAAGCCGCATAATCCCTTGAAGGGAAAGTAAAAAAGACCTATCTTTTACTAGTATTAACCTTAAATTCATCGACATGACAAACCCTAAATCGTGGGTAGGAATCCTATCCATCTCAATCATTATCTTTTCTTCCTGTTCAAGTGAAGAAGATCAACCAACTCCACCAAGTGGCCCCAAAATTCAAAGGACCTCTAACCTCCCGAGCCAGTATGCTGGAAAAAGCATTAATAAAATAGGCTGCGAGCAGGTCGAACAAAAGAGTTATGAGATCAAGGTCTGGAATCCCTATACCTCTCAAAAGTTCAATGGGGATGTGATCGTAAATGGATATTCAAAATTCAATGGTGAGATCCCTCAAAGTAGGGATAAGGCCATTGTGATAATTGACTCATTTGATAATCTGGGTTTCAATTATCTTCTGTTTATCGCTGACTCATTTCCACAAAGCTATGCCAGGGTCAAAATGGAACTGCTCTCAGGTTCCAATAGCTTTCAGTTTCCCATGCTATCGGATATTGACAATAGCGAAGGGGCCAACATAGTGGTCAAGCATGAGTCTATCCAATGCGGGGCCAATAGTTCCATGGATACGACATTTGGAGAGGTGGTCTTTTGGCTGGCGGAAGACCAGAATTGCGGGAATATCTATGTCGAGCTAGTGGGAAATAACAAAAGATATGCAGGCTTTATTACCAGGTATTTCCAATTCCCAGACATCGCGGTTTGTGGGTCAAGGGGATGTGCAAATTTTGTATTGAATGTAGGTAATTATGAATATTCAGCCTTTTGTGACGACAAGAATTGGGGGCCGGTTACGGTAACGGTATCAGAAGACTTTTGTAGGAGAGTGAATTTGAAATAAGCCCACTTAAAGGAACAATTCATATTCTTCGGCGAAAGCACCCTGTGCTTTGAAGAATTTTTGTTCGTGTTCAACCTGATCCTGCAGGTTTTGGTCAAGCCGATCAGGGATCTCCTCAATTGGGCAATCTAAAGTTTCATGTGCTAGCTTCACGTAATACTCAAAAAGGGGGATGGCTGCATTCAA
The DNA here is from genome assembly GCA_028279065.1 of Cytophagales bacterium. Classification (GTDB taxonomy): domain Bacteria; phylum Bacteroidota; class Bacteroidia; order Cytophagales; family CCMP332; genus JANQHS01. Next base: position 20,814 of record JANQSY010000176.1, on the reverse strand, counting down.
AAGCTGGTCGTCACCCCTGAATGGGCCGATCTCTTTTACGTTCTCAAGGGAGTTTAAGGTCTGGATCCTCAATTCTTCTAAAACCTGGGTTCTCACATTGTTGTCAGGAGCCTTGGTAAGGTCGGTGATCAGGTTCTTTACCTTCATCTGTTGGACGAAGATGGCATCGTTATAATCCGAAGGGCTAACCTGCTCAAGAGAGCAGCCGGTGAAAAAAAGTAGAATGCCTAAAGCAAGAATTTTTTGGGGCAATGCCATATTTATTCTGCAATAACAAAGGCAATTTTCCCATTTTCTTCGTCAATTGCAATCCTTGTAACCTCTTTTGAGTTTCCATCAAGGATTTTTACAGAGTGATCCCACTCATCCATTCGCCCTGAAAGGTCATAGGTAAGCAGCGTGTTATCAAGAACGGTCAATAGGAATTTTCCATTGAAAACCACAAAATCCTCTGTTCCTGCAGGAAGAAGGGTAACTTCCCTTGATTCAAACTTCCCGGATTTATCAGTGGCGGATAGTTCAATGACCTTGAACTGTTTTCCTCCCAGATCTTTGGTATAGTAAAACTTTGATCTATAGGAACAGATACTCCGTCCAATTTCCTTATCGATCAATTTCAATTTTCCCTTTGAAGCATCCCCCCAGGCCAACTTATGACCACCGTCATCCTTTTCTCCCACCAGAAAGAAGAACACCTCATTTTCTGAGAACCAGGAATTGTAACCAACATTTTCCAGGCCGAACAAGGATTCCTTCTCCTTGGCATCACTGTCAAGTATCCAAAATCTTTGCAATTCATCAGTATCGATCCGGACAGTGCTATATCCGTTCCCATTGGGTAAAAGCTGGGGAGAAAATTCACTCGCCGGTGTCTTTGTAAGAGGGCTGATCTTCTTGGTACTCATATCAAAAATGAAAATATCAGTCCCTACTCCACTCCTATCAGATGTGAACAAAAAAGAATCACCGGTAGGAAGAAAAAAAGGTTGGTTATCATACCCGGGAAGCTGGGTCGCATTGTGAAGCCTGGAAAGACCAAAGCCAGTGCTTTTATCATAACCTATATCACCATACCATATATCATAACCCATCTGGCAAAAGCCTGAATAGGTAAATAACATCAAAATCAGGGGTAAAAGCCTCATCAAAGCCTAAGGATCAAAGTCCGATCTCAGAGGTCAATAACCAGTTCCCATTGTAGTTAACAGCAATAACGATCAGATCGATCTCATAGTCCTCATATGGGAAGGGAATTATGATCTCTTTGATCTCCAATGGAGAATAGTGGTCATGTCGGTAATCAATGATCTCCAATTGATCATGAGCAGCTGACATTGGATCAAGGCCCTTTTCGTCCAGGTATTTGGTGATATTGTCGAAATACTCCTTTTCATTTTTAAGAGAAAAACCAAATTCCTTGATAAAATCACTCCTCATATCCTCACGCTCTATCTGGCCTGCAAGTTCATTCTCGATATCGGTTGTAATGACATGGGAAAGGTAGGATTCATAGTCCCTTGCTGATACCGCCTGAAGGAAAGAAGCTGTAAGATCATCCAGGGACTCAAACCCGGTAACTTCAGGGCTTTTAGACTCAGCAACCTCTTCTTTGGTTTCTACTGTTGCCGCATCCTGATTTTCAGTGCCGCCACCTGAACAGGCAAAAAGGAAAATTGCCACCAAGAGTGGCAAATATTTATGGTTGATCATAGATATTTCAATTTTTCCAAAAATAGAATTAAATCTGTTTTGGAATAAAATTTAAGGCCATTTCCAGAACCATTTTTTTATCCTTTCCGTTTATATTCTTGGTGATTCAACCAGGCTTTCATTTCGCTGTTTTTTTTGCTGTATTAAGGATTTTGGGCGGAAAAATTCCATTCAAGATCCTTATCTTTGCGCGTTAATTTGAAAATTGACCAAAAAATAAGTTCTTCTGCATGAGGCAATTAAAGATTTCAAAGACAATCACAAACAGGGAAAGCCAATCCCTGGAAAAGTATTTCCAAGAAATAAATAAAGTAGATCTTATTACTCCTGAAGAGGAGGTTTCTCTTGCTCAAAGGATAAAGGCAGGGGATCAAATGGCCCTTGAAAAGCTTACCAAGGCTAATCTTCGTTTCGTGGTCTCTGTTGCAAAACAGTACCAGAACAACAATATTTCGTTGAATGACCTTATCAATGAAGGCAACCTTGGCTTGGTAAAAGCAGCTCAACGGTTTGACGAGACAAGGGGATTTAAATTCATTTCTTATGCGGTTTGGTGGATCAGACAGTCCATCATCCAGGCATTGGCTGAGCAAAGTCGACTGGTAAGACTTCCCCTCAACAAGATCAGCTCACTGTCAAAGATCAATAAAGGGATCTCTGCCATGGAGCAGGAATACGAAAGGGAACCAACCCCTGAAGAACTTGCCGAAGTACTGGAATTGACCACCGAAGAAGTGAAATCTACCATGAGAGCATCTTCTAGGTCTGTTTCTGTTGATGCTCCCTTCGCAGAGGGCGAATCAAATTCCCTATTAGATGTTCTCGAAAACACTGACACAGAAAAAACTGACGAAGGTCTTGAATACCGGGATTCCCTGAGAATAGAGACCGAAAGAGCTCTCTCCACACTTGATGAGAGGGAAAAAGAAGTGATCAAAATGTTCTTCGGTATAGGAATGGAAAGGAGCATGTCCCTTCTTGAAATAGGCGAAACCCTAGGACTTACCAGGGAAAGGGTAAGGCAGATCAAAGAAAAGGCTTTGCGAAAGCTGCGCTCTACTTCAAGGAGTAAATCGCTGATCCCCTATTTGGGAAGATAATGTTTAGGCAAGAAAACCTAAAAACCTGATTTACAAAAACTTAAAGCCGGATTTATCCGGCTTTTTTCATTCTATTACCAGCTCGTCTGCAAAGATCCAGCATACATCTCCAGGCGCCTTGTGCCAATCTGGGTTTTTTCCCCTGTTTACCGCGACAACCTTAATGAATCTGGCTTCAAATGATCTTCTTAACTTAAAATCCTGAAGCAAACTCCCCTCTTCCTTAGGGTCTACTTCAGTAAACTCCACCCCCCTGAGGTCCCAGGTGACAGAATCCTCGGAGGAAAAGAATTGAACCTGTTTTGGAAAGAAGATCCAGGAATTCCAGTCCTGAAGGAAGCCCATTGACAACTTGTTTATTCTGGTGCTCTTGCCAAGATCCACAACCGCTTCCAGGTTCACCCCATGGTAACCCTGCCAATCCCCTGTAGCGAACTTTCCTCCTCCCCTTATTCCATCGATCAAAGCTTCATTCCCTCCTGCTGAGTATTGGTTTGCATAAGGATATTCTATGCTTATCTTCCTTTCCGATGGTATCTTCACGAGTCGGGAATGAAGTGCTCTACTTCTTATTCCATCTTTTTCTGCAAAAAACTTAAGGTTAGAAGTTCCTCTTAATACGATCGGTTCGACGAATTCTTCAAATTCCTTCTCATTGATGGAGAAAAAGATCCTTGCTTCAGGATCCAAATGCCCAAGATCAACAAGGGATGAATCTTTGAACGACCTGATATCCTCTTTTAAATAAGGAACTGGCAAAAAGCTTGTTTTTGATTTATTTTCGGAAGGTTTTGATGAAACCTGCCCCCAATTTGATGGCTCAGGCCCCATCTCAAACTCAATGGTACCTCCACTCATCAATTCTTCATGTAAAAGCCAGTTTCTGTCCAGCAAAACACCGTTTAAGGTGACTGATTGGACATAGATATTAGATCCGGAGTTGTTATCGGCCATTATCTCAAACCATTTGTTTTCACCAACCTTGATCTTTGCTATGTTGAACAACGGGGATCCGATCTCATAACGATTCGAACCCGGGCAAACGGGGTAAAAACCAAGGGCACTCATAACAAACCAGGCAGACATCTGGCCACAATCCTCATTCCCGGGAAGCCCATCCGGTTGAGTGGAATACAAATCATTCAGTATTCTACGCACATATTGCTGTGCCTTATGGGGTGAATTGGTATGATTGTACAGATATGCCATATGCTGACTGGGTTCGTTACCATGAGCATATTGACCTATGAGGCCTGTAATATCGGCCTGGTTTCGTCCTTCGGTCCTTTCATCAGCGGTGAACAGTTTATCAAGGAATTTTTCAAGGCCTTGTTCACCCCCTATCATCTTTTTCCAGCCTACAATGTCCTGGGGAACATACATGCTATAATGCCAGGCATTAGCCTCTGTGTAGTGAAAATTGACCTCTTCGGGAATGAAGGGAGTGATGAAGCCATTATTGATCTTTCCCCGGAAAAATCTGGATTCAGGATCCAAGAGATTCTTCCAGTATTGAGATCTTTCCAGATAGATCTCTTCTATGGAATCCTTTCCAAGGTGGTTTGCAAAACGGGCAATGCACCAATCGTCATAAGCATATTCCAGGGTTTTTGAAACCGATTCCGGTTCGGCCCCAGCAGGAATGAAGCCATAAGACCTGTATTCCCTTAAGCCCAAATGGTTCAGATTAGATGAATGAATGCAGGCTTCCAAAGCTTTCTCCTTATCAAATCCTCCATAGCCTTTCATAACGGCATCAGCGATCACAGGGACTGAATGGTAGCCTATCATGCACATGGTCTCATTGGCAGACAGCTCCCAAACCGGTAATGAACCTCCCTTTTCATATTGCAGGATCAGGGTCCTTACAAAATCCACTGTCCTTGAGGAATCAATAATGGTCAGCAACGGGTGCAAGGCACGATAGGTGTCCCAAAGGGAAAAAACCGTGAAATAATCATGGTCCGCCTGATGAGTAACAAGGTCCCTTCCCAGGAATTTTCCATCTGCATCGCTGAAAAGGTTTGGTGCGATCATGCAATGGTATAGGGAAGAATATAACTTCACCATGTCTTCCTTCTTACCCATTACTTGAATCTTAGAAAGTTCCTTTTCCCATAAACCCCTTGAATAGGACTGAAATTTTTTCCAGTTGGAGCCCCTCTGCTCAGCTTCAAGATTGTCTACTGCAGCATCAAACCCATTGGATGACAAGGCAACTGAGATACCCAACTCGCTACCAGCATCAGAGTTGAACTTAATACCGATCTTGGGCGAACCTAAATTTTCAGATTTATCTGGCTCAATCGAGCCGTCTTCAGAGAAAATGTTTTCCCAGGGCCTGCTAAAACTCATTACAAAATACAGCCTTTGGTCTCTGGCCCATGCGCTGGATCTGCGAAACACAGCTATGGTATGATCATCAATTATCCGGATCTGATAATCGATCAACTGATCTCTATGCTCCACATCTAACAAAAGGTATTGTTCCCCAGGAGGAAAATCAATTCTGAACTTGCCAGTTCGTTTTCCGGCAAGGATCTCAACCTTGATCCCATTATCCAGCTTAACCTGATAGGTTCCAGGGCTTGCTGATTCGTTCTTATGTGAAAAGCTTGCCCTGTAGCCGGAAATAGAATCATTGCCACGAAAAAAATGGAATTCCCCGGACTGAGGAGTGATCAGGAAATCACCATAATCCGATACCCCCGTGCCACTGAGGTGGGTTTGAGAAAAGCCATAAATAATGGAATCCGAGTAATGATATCCAGAACAACCGTCCCAACCTTCAAGTCTGGTATCCGGACTGATCTGGATCATTCCAAATGGAGCACATGCCCCGGGAAAGGTATGACCGTGCCCCCCGGTACCGATAAATGGATCAACGAGATCAATGGGACTTTTTGTCCTGTTGCAGGCAAAAAGCATAACTAAGAGCAGGAAATAGACGTATTTTTGAATCATCAATTGTTACCTTTCCTAGGTATTTGAAAATTAATAATAGTAAGGGGCGATAGATTCCGCAAAGTTGTTCTAGCATGAAAAGAATTTCCTGGCTTGCAGTCGTTGTTTTTCTGATGGCATTATTGGTTTTCTACTATGTCAACAGACCTGCACCAAGTGTTGAGGCTCAGGCCCCTGATTTTGAATTAACTCTTTCCCAAATATTTGAAGATTTGGAATCGAAACCGGATACTACTCTTAAGAAGCTCATAGACAAAGTTGTTCTGATCGAGGGTTTTTATAATTCCCAATCAGGTGATAAGGAGCCAGTTCTGATCATTCATGACGAACAAGGAAGGTTGGCCAATTGCAGCCTGGATGGTGCCTTGGAGAGCGTATTTGAAAAGGGAGAAAAAATCAGGGTAAAAGGAGTTTTCATTGGATTTGACGAGCTATTTGGTGAAGTCCAGTTAAACAAATGCCATATTGAATAACAAAGTTAACCCAGATTGAGACCCCTCATTTCTCCAAAGTCTTTATTAATGGCCTGGATTGGAATCATATCTTACAGCTGCAGCTATGAAGGTCCCGATGATATTCCTGGTCTCCAGGAATGTGATACTGCAGGGCTAAGTTACGAAACGGGTATCAAGCAGATCATAAATGCAAATTGTGCCTTACCAACCTGCCATGGAGGAAACCAGACACCATTGCTCACGAATTATCCCTCAGTTTATGCTAACAGGAATGAGATAATGCAGAGAGCTGTGGTTGAAAGGACCATGCCTCCTTCCGGTCCATTGGGTCAATGCAGCATCGAGAAATTAAAGACCTGGATAGATAATGGAGCACCTGAATTTCCCGCCGATACAACGGGGGGAAATATTCAATGCGACACCAACGTAGTTTTAGCCTATAATGGTCAGGTAAAAACTATAATTGACCAAAACTGTGCTACTTCCGGATGTCACCTGGACGGTCCACAAAGGCCTTGGTTCAGCAATTATTTAGCCGTCTACAACAATAGGCAGCTAATCCTGGAAAAGGCTGTTGAATCAGATCAAATGCCTCCAAATTCCACCTTGGATTCATGTAGCAAGGAGGTATTGAGAAAGTGGATCGAGGCGGGGGCAATTGAATCGGAAGGTGATAGTATAGGGGGCTGTAGTCCATCTACACCCAGATATACCAATGATATCCAATTGATTTTCGAGGCAAGCTGTGCCGTCTCCGGTTGCCATGATGGGAACCACCCGAAAATGAATTTTACAAGTTATAACGACTTCCTTGCAATTCAAGCTGATGGGGATCTGGATAAGATCATCAAAAAAACTGAATTGCCCGACCCGGATATGCCCAAAGTTGGGGCTCTTGATCCTTGTTCAATTGAAAGGATCAAAAACTGGATCAATTCTGGAATTCCTGAATAATTAGAAATCATGAAGAACTATCTCCCTTTATTTTTCATCATCTTTTTGTGTTTTGAAGCATACGCACAGAACAAATATTTTTCCCGAGATGGGAAGATCTCTTTCTATTCGAAGGCCCCGGTGGAAGACATAGAAGCTCATCATAATCAGGTCTCATCCATCATCAATATGGAAAATGGAGATATCGTATTCTCTATGTTGATAAAGGGCTTTCAATTTGAGAAGGCCCTAATGCAGGAACATTTCAACGAAAACTATCTGGAATCAGAAAAATACCCAAAGTCGGTGTTCGAAGGAAGGATCACCAACTTTAATGATCTGGATCTAAGCAAGGATGGGGAATACGACCTGAAGATCACTGGTCAATTGACCATCCATGGTGTAACAAAAGAATACTCCACCGATGCCAAATTGAAACGAACAGGTGACAAACTTCAAGGCACCTGTACCTTCAAGGTCAAGGTTGCTGACCATAAGATCAAGATCCCATCTACTGTGGTTGACAATATCGCCGAGGTGGTTGATGTCAACGTGGATATCGTGTACCAACCCTATAAAAAATGAATATGAAAAGGTTTTTTTTTTACTCTTTCTTTTCCCCCTCTTAAGTTTTAGCCAGGAAGACCTCCTTGGCATGCTTGAGGAGGAATCCGAAAAAACAGCTGAGCCCGAGTATGCCTATGCCACCTTTAAGGCTACCAGGATCGTCAATACACAATCAATTGAAAATGTCCCTAAGAAAGACCTCCTTTTTGTAATCCAACACAGGTTTGGGAGGATCAATGAAGGGATCTACGACCTTTTCGGACTTGATTATTCCACAATCCGATTCGGATTCGACTATGGGATAACCGACAGGGTCACTGTAGGTATTGGAAGAAGTTCATACCAAAAGACCTATGACGGAACACTCAAGCTGAAGCTTGCCAGACAGGTCAAGGGAGCTAAGAATTTTCCCTTAAGCATATCCTGGTTCTTCCAAGCCTCTCTGGTGACATTAAGGACCGAAGAAGGTGAACCGGAGATCTCAACCCAACAGAGAATGGCCTATGTAAATCAAATCTTGATCGCCCGAAAGTTCTCCCCAAAATTCTCCTTCCAGCTTAGCCCTGCCCTGGTACACAGGAACCTGGTCATGGATGAAGAGCAGCCCAACGACATCTGGGCTCTGGGTGCGGGAGGACGGTTCAAGCTAAGCCAACGGGTCTCTTTGAATGTAGATTACGTTTACCAGTTTAATAACCCTCAGAAGGGCTCGGTCTATTATGATATGCTGGCGGTAGGATTTGATATTGAAACCGGAGGCCATGTGTTCTCCTTGCACATTACCAACTCACATGGTATGCTTGATCGGTACTTTATTGCTGAGACAACAGGAGATATTACAAATGGGGACCTGTATTTTGGTTTTAATATCAACCGGGTATTTCACCTGGGGAAATAAGATCAGGGAGCTATAGGCCCAAGTTTTCTGGAGTAAAGAATTAAGGGCATGAACATGACGTCCTCCCATGATTCCGAAACCCCATCATAGCTCATGGGCAATGAAATACCCAATCCCCACATACTCCTTTTGGAATAGACCTTTGGCATGATCATGGGAATGAATACATCCCTTTGTCCTTGTATAAACCCAGCATTGATATATGCGATCTCACCGGAAAGAGAAACCGCCGTCGAAATATCATGGTTTCCCCCCAAAAAGTAGATCGGGGCTACATTGCCATCTGCCGCAATGGCTCCAATCCCAAAACTGACGTTTGACTCACTGGTTCCAAATGAAAGCCCCGCGGACCCATAGCCTGCTACGTCAAAAGTGCTGGTAGAGTTTTCGTCCAAGGTTCCACCAGGTAGCATTACAAAACCGCCAGTCAGTCCTATGGAGACCCGTTCGCTAAGTTTGGATCTATATTTTAATGTGAGTGCCGGATATACGATCCCAACTGTACCAAAATTGAAGGAAAAATGATCAGTTAAACCAAAATCCAAAGTGTTATATACGAGCATAGTGCTTCGGAAATATGATTCTCCTTTCGGAGGTCCAAACCCATTTGGGGTAAAACTGTATCTGTTATGGGGCAACTTACCAAAACCATATTTCCTATAGAAACTCTCTGTTTCCACCTGAACGAATCCCTCGTAGCCCTGCGGAACGGCCTCTTGATCTGGGTTACCAAAATCGAATCTGTCGATCTGAGATTGAGGCACTTTTTGATATCCTAATACCGGATGGTTGAAATAAAGGGTATCCGAGGTCAAACGATCAAAGGTCCCAACCAGTCTGGTTCCATCCTTTAAGTAGACCGTCACCTGCTTATTATCAGTAGCCTCTACTTTATCCTGGGAGTAAGCTGAAAGGAAGGTCAGAAAGGCGACCATGAAGGCTAAGGCATATTTCATTATCCTAATTTCAGAATTTTTTCAAAGAAATGAAAAATCGGAATTCCGGGTTCAAAAAGGAGGTTATAATATTATTAATCTCGCTTGACCAGGAATGCACTCAATTTTCAAAAACAAGTAGATTTGAGAATTGCTGTAAAGAAATTGAAAGGCAAGGTAAACAACCCGGACAGGCGAAAATTTATCAGGGCTAGTGTACTCGGCTCAATGGGCAGTCTCCTTGGTATGGATCTGGTTTTTGGCAAATACATACCTGATGGCCTGATACCTCTCGGGCTCCTGGGCGAATCCAATTTTGCTCAGCTCTTAAAGAAGCATCCTAACCTGAGTCTTCTAAATGATAAACCCTGGAACATTGAAACACCGGCTCACCTCCTGGATGATAAGATCACTACCGCTGAGAGGATGTTCGTCCGAAACAACGGAAACATGCCCGAGGGCATAGATGAGAAAAGCTGGGTGTTGAAGGTCGATGGTGAATCAGTTGAAAGGGAAATCGAGTTCTCTCTTACGGATTTAAAAAATCATTTTCCTAAGAAGGAGTATCAGTTGACTATAGAATGCGGAGGAAATGGAAGATATGAATTCAATCCGCCTGCAAAAGGAAATCAATGGACCACAGGTGCGGTTTCCTGTGGCCTTTGGGCTGGGGTTTCGGTCAAAGATCTATTGAATGAGGTCGGCATAAAAAAGGATGCGGTCTATGTAGGGTATTATGGAGCCGATACTCATTTAAGCGGAAGCAAAACAAAGGAGGTGATCTCCAGGGGAGTTCCCATATCCAAAGCATTGGAAAAAGAATCGCTGCTAGCCTATGAACTAAACGGGCAGCCAATTCCTATGGCGAACGGATTTCCCCTGCGCTTGGTTTTCGGAGGATGGCCGGGAAGCACATCCGGCAAATGGGTCAACCGTTTGAGTATAAGGAACAAGGTCCATGATGGAGCAAAGATGGGAGGCCAATCCTACAGGGTCCCCTGTGAAGAGGTAGCTCCTGGAGAGATGGTTGCAAATAAAGATATGTGTATCATAGAATCCATGCCGGTAAAATCCATCATTACCTACCCAAAGTCAGGAGCAATAATCCAAAAAGGTCAAACACTTCCGATACGCGGCCATGCCTGGGCCGGTGATGATCTGGTGGAGAAAATGGAAATCTCCATCGACTATGGGCAGAGCTGGTTAGAGATCCCAATTCAACCGCCGGCAAATCGCCTTGCATGGCAGCATTTTGAGAACCAGATCGAATTTCCTGGAGAAGGATACTACGAGGTTTGGGCCAAGGCTAGCTCTGACAAAGGCAAATCCCAACCAATGGTCGTTCCCGGTTGGAACCCCAAGGGATACCTGAACAACGCATGCCATAGAATAGCGATAAAGGTGAAGGCATGAGACCGGAAGAATTAAAAAAGAAGGTCCAATTACTGACCAATGTGTTGCTGGTTCTGTTCATTATTACTTCTGGGGTTTTCTTTCTAACCATCTATTCGATGTTTTATAAACCGAAACCTGAAATAAGTTTGGGTGACTTTTCTGAAATAGAAGCCCATATTGAGAATGGGATCGACCTGGAATCAGGGTTATTGGCTACTGGAAACTATGAATTGGTGAAAAAGAACTGCACACCTTGCCATTCAGGAAAATTGATCGTACAGAACAAAGCTACACGTGAAGGCTGGAAATCAATGATAAACTGGATGCAGGAAACTCAGGGGCTCTGGGACCTGGGTGAAAACCAGGATGAGATCCTGGATTATCTTGAGTCTTGTTACGGCCCCGAGAAAATTGGAAGAAGGAAAAACCTCGAAAACATTGATTGGTATGAACTTCAGCCATAGATTAATACTGTTTTCCGTTCTTTTGGCATCCTTCGGATGCCAACCAAATAAGATCGAGTTGACTTCCCTCATCACAATTGATCAGCTCAATGAGCTTCCCCCCGATTCTCTGATCATCCTTGATTGCAGGGACCGGCAAAGCTTTGAAAATAGACATATCCCGGGCGCTTTGAACCTGGACTGGGAGGATCTTGTGAATCCCGATAAAGAGATCTATGGTTTCATCGCAACCCCAAGACAGGCAAACCTTGTCATAAACCCCTTAGGAATAGGTAAAAAGGACCATTTTGTTCTTTATGATGATGCAGGCGGTGTTGAAGCAGCGAGGGTTTGGTGGGTGATGAAGAATTTTGGATTTAAAAGCATAGCATTACTAGAGGGAGGAATCATCCCATGGAAGGAAAGTGGATTTGACCTGGAATCCGGCCGGATGAAACAAAGAGAACCTGGGAAACTGAAACTAAATAAAGTTCTCTTTCATAAAGCTGAAAAAAACCAGATCGAGAGAGTTCTAAGATCCAGTGCCCATGTTATCCTGGATGTTCGTACCAGGGAGGAATATACCGGTGAGGTTATAAAGGATGGAGCTAAGACCGGGGGCAGGATCCCTGGGAGTGTTCATTTGGACTACATGGAAAACTTTGAATTAAGTGATGACGGGCAACCAATTGGGTTTAAGCCAAGGGAGGAATTGGAGATCATGTATTCAAAGGCCGGGATCACGAAAGATAAGACCATCATCCCATATTGTCATACCGGGGTCCGGTCCTCACTTACAACCTTTGTGCTCGTAGAATTGTTAGAGTACAAAAGGGTTTTAAACTATGATGGATCATGGAGGGAATGGTCCCATCAGGACGAATCACTGATTACAAAGGGAGGAAATGAATAAAGCGATTGATGCTTTCCTGAACAGCACGACCGGGACAGCAAATTGGGTCTGGAATCTTATCACTTTCCAGGTACCCTGGTACCAAAATTATTTTTATGGACTTATAGTAATCTCTCTCATTGTTTGGGGTTTAGAGTTGCTCTTTCCATGGAGAAGAAATCAAAAAGCAATCCGAAAGGACTTCTGGCTGGATGGTTTTTATATGTTCTTCAACTTCTTCATTTTCGCTATCGCTATAAGCTGGTTTTACAGCCTATTAGAACTTGTATTCGGAAGCTTCGGTCTGGGAATGGAATCGATCAGGGTACTGGATATGAGTTCATGGCCTCAATGGGCTCAACTCCTGGTCTTCTTCATTCTTTCGGACTTGGTTCAATGGTTCACTCATGTTTTGCTTCATCGGGTGCCGGCATTCTGGAGGTTTCATCAGGTTCACCATTCTGTAGAAGAAATGGGCTTTGCCGCCCACCTGAGATATCATTGGATGGAGAACCTTCTATACAAGCCTCTTAAGACTCTTGTAGTCATGCTTATTGGAGGCTTTGAGCCCCAGCAGGCTTACATTGTCCACTTCATTGCAATCTCGATAGGCCATTTGAACCATGCCAATATCGCTTTGACCTACGGCCCCCTCAAATACATCATCAATAACCCTGTGATGCACCTTTGGCATCATGCAAGGGCCCTTCCGAAAGGCCAAATGCCTGGGGTCAATTTCGGTATCAGCCTGAGCCTTTGGGATTACATATTCAGGACCAATTACATTCCAAAAGAAGATCCGGATATTCCCCTTGGATTTCGTGAATTGGAGAAATTCCCAAAATCCTTCTGGAAGCAGCTTGTTTTCGGGTTCAGGGGTGAAAGGATAGGATTTTGATCACAACTTAGGGTTGTTCCGATGCCGTTCGGAATCCCTATTGGTTTTCTTCTCTAAGGATTTTTTTAGCTCTGCTTCTAGATCTGTTCCGGTCTGATTCGCGAGGCAGATCAATACAAAGAGTATATCTGCAAGCTCTGCACCAAGGTTTTCTTGTTCCCCCTCTTTAAACGACTGATCACCATATTTCCTTGCCATAACCCTGGCCAACTCTCCTACTTCCTCTTGTAGGATGACCATGTTTGTCAATTCACTGAAATATCGAACCCCATGATTCTTGATCCAGTCATCGACTTTTTCCTGCGATTCCCTGATTGTCATATCTTATTTTTTGTGTCAATTGTAATGGTTACCGGCCCGGTATTGGTCAGGCTGACATCCATCATTGCTCCAAACTCCCCACATTCTACCGCCTTGCCTATCTCTTTTCCAAGTTGATCGATAAATCCCTCATACAACCCCGCAGCTTCATCCGGATCTCCAGCTCCAATAAATGAAGGCCTGTTTCCCTTCTTGGTGGAAGCAAAAAGAGTGAATTGAGATATGACCAAGGCATTTCCGGAGACATCCTTAACCGAAAGATTCATCTTTCCATTTTCATCTGAGAAGATCCGGAGATTTGAAATTTTCTGTACCAGCCAATCAAGGTCTTCACGTGTATCATCCCTGCCAACTCCCAGAAGAATGAGGAGGCCCTTGCCGATCTCACCCACCACCAGATTTTCAACCTCAACCCTGGCTGAACTGACCCTTTGAATTACAGCTTTCAAACTTATTTTTTGATGGCCTCAAACTTAATAATTTTGCAGCCGCAAGGGATCCCACAAGGGAGGGTTCCCAATGCCCAATCGATGAACAAAAAGTCTGTCTTTCTTTTTCTGTTTTTCATAATTATTGCTGCCGCCGGGGCGTGGTATTATCTGGGCCCAAGCAGTTCCTCCAGATCAGATGACCTCCAACTTTCTGACCTCATACCTAATGAGGCGATATTGGTATATGAGACCCCTTCTCCCTATCAGACCGTACAAAAGATCGGTAACACCTCGATTTGGAAAAGCCTGGCCGCCCAGCAACTTTTTGCCGAGGTTGAGACAAGACTGAGTTATATAGATACCATCGATCACCTTCGAGAAAATGTGGTTGAATACTTTCAATCTACTCCCCTCTCCATTTCTCTTCATGTGATCTCAAAGAACGACCTCGGCCTTATCTACTATACCCAGGTCAGATCCGAATCCGATGAACAGCTCCTTTCCAAGGTATTGGAGCATCTTAAAAACAAAAGGGGAGCAAAAGTCAAGGAAAGATCTTTTGAAGGTTTTAAGATCATGGATATCCATCTTGGTGAAGATGTCTTTTCCTTGTTCAATTCCGGAGGGTTCCTCGTTGCCAGCCCAACAGGTTTTTTGATCGAAGATGTTATCAGAACAATAAATGACTCTGAGAAGCCAAGTCTTTTTCAGGAACACGAATCCTATTTCGATCTTGCCAGGATAAAGAATGATGAAGGCGACCTTTTTTTAAATCTTTCTCAACTCCCTGTTTTCCTGAACAGTGTGTTCGACCCTAGAAAAGGTCTGCCTATCACCTCATCCTCTCAATTCTCCAGCCCGATATTTACCGATATCAGATGGCAGGAGGAAAATATCTTTCTATCAGGGTCAACGACTGATCCCATCGATCCCGACCATTTTTTAAATCTGTTCAAAGGAGAAAGATCCTCATCTCAAAAGCTTGCCAAACTTGCCCCAAACAATACGGCAGCATTTTATGAATATGGCTTCTCAGATGGGATCTCCTTTCTTGAAAAATTCAAAACCCATCTAAAACATACAGGAGGAGATTCACTTCTTCAATCCTGGTATGATTACGGTCAAAACCAGGAGATCTACTTTGAACCCTTCTTCAATTTTTTGGATGGCTCATTAGCATTGGGTGTACTGGAGAAGCATCTTTCAGGGGATCAGCCTTTGCTTTATTTGGCAAGCATAAGTGATACCAGAGCCCTGGAGGATTATTTCATTAAGATGCGGGAAAAGGCAGGTGTCGACAGCTCAGAGATCATTGATGAAATGTATGGCAGGTATTCCATCAAAGAGATCCCGGTATCGGAATTCCCAGCCCATATTACCGGACCATTCTTTATGGGATTTCCAAGATCCTTCTATGTTATCCATGATTCCACATTGGTGATTTCAAACCGCCTTGCAGGGTTGAGATCCTTTATCAATTCTTCAGACCAGGAAAACAATTGGGGTAAGTCGGTAAAGGTGAACCTCTTTTTCGAAAAAGCCCTAAATCCTGCAAATATTACGGCTGTGTTTAACGTACCCAGGCTATTTAAAAGCCTCCTTGGTCAACTTCAACCCTATTGGGCTGCCATTTTCCTTGAAAATGAGACCGCCTTAAAAAAGTTTGAAATGATCTCGGCACAGTGGAACTCCATTGATGATAAATTCTATACCAACGTAACCCTAAAGCACTCTACCTTCTCCCTTGAGGAGTCGGTCGGAAAGGAGACACAAAGGGTCTTCATGAGCTCTCTCCCCCGTGAGATCCGCAGACGGCCCAAGATCGTAAGGAGTCATAAGGACAAGAGCCTGGAATCCCTCCTTCAACTTACCGACAATAGTATTTCCCTGATCTCGAGGTCAGGAAAGGTCCTTTGGAATGTAGAGGGAATAGATGGGGAACTGGTCTCTGACCCGATCCAGGTAGATTATTATCGCAACGGAAAACTCCAATACATCTTCGCCACAGCGAAATCTATCTATTTGGTTGACAGGCTGGGTCGAATGGTGGAGGGCTTCCCTATCAGGTTCTTTAAGGAGGGCATTGATATGGTAACCCATTTTAATGTGGTTGACTATGATAGGACGAGGAAGTATCGCTTTCTTTTAGCTGACAATCGAGGAAGGGTTTATCTCACCGATAAAGAGGGCAGGAAGCTTGAGGGTTGGAATCCAAAGAACATAGGAAAAAATCTTGCCACAACGCCATTTCATACCAGGATCAATGGCAAGGACATAATTGTGATCCTAACTCAGAACGGGGAATTGCATGCATTAAAGCGTAATGGCAAGTACTACTCTGGTTTTCCTCTGAAATTCGATATGCCATTTTCAGATGAGATGTTTATGGTCCATGGCCCCGGTTTCAGCTCATCCAAATTGAACCTCCTTTCCGACAACGGGACCTTTTACTCAGTGAACTTCCAGGGAAAGGTCCTTTCAAAAAACCAATTGATCAGGGAGAATCCTAATTCGAAGTTTTCTCTTGCAATCAGCAAACAAGGTGAAGATTTTGTGATCACCAGATATGAGGGAGAAAAGGTCGCACTGATCAATCCTGATTTCAATCTGATGTTTGAGACCGAACTTCACGTTCAAGAAGAACCTATTGTTCAATTTTATGACTTTGAAGGAGACCATGAGTTATTTGGGATCCTTGAAAGGCCGGTATCCAAACTGAGGATTTTCAATAAATCGGGAAAGGAATACCCATGGTCTCCCTTTACCGCCGACCAGGAGGTTGCCATTCTTTTCTACGATGATATTAACGAGTTGAAGATCTTCAAGAGTTTTAAAAATGAGTATTCCTCAATCACAATAAAGCCAGAAAAATGATGCAAAGAATCGCAATGATATCGGCTTTGATGATCGGGTTTATAGCCTCCAAGGCTTTCTCTATTCAAAAGATAGATGGCCTTTCCAGTCCTTATGAAACCATTCTGACCCATTTTGATAACCTAGCATCCACAACGCAGGACCTGGAGGCCTCATCAAGAGCTCTTTACAAAGGTGATCTGGAGCAAGAAGTATTGGAAGAGAAGGCTAAGAAGCTTTACAGGATCTATTTGGGGAAGGCGATCTTCATCGAAGAGGAGGATATCCCCAAGGATCCAAACTTCATAGACTCCACCCTGGGCAAAAATGAGTACCATCCATTTTCAAAAGAGCCAAGGATCTATCTTGTGAAATATGGAAAACAGTGGCTTTATAGCGAGTACACGGTTAATCATATTGATCAGATCTATGAAGAAACCTACCCCATAGGAGCTGATAAGCTGATCGATTATCTTCCCAAACAGACCAAAACCAAGGTATTTGGCATAGAGATCTGGAAGTATTTTGCTCTTTTCATCCTGGCCATAATTGGATCCCTGGTCTACCTGGCAGTTTCATTTCTTTTTAAAAATTGGATAGCCAGAGCCTTAAGAAAAGTTCCAGGGGTTGAAAGGGGAAGCAAGCTGATCCTGAGAATAGCCAGGCCCATAAGCTTCCTTATTGTGTTGGGCTTGATCAAGGTGCTTTTCCCTATTCTTCAGTTCCCGGTGTTTTTGAATCATGCTGTCCTGCTGACCATTGGGGCTCTTGTTCCCTTGATGGTCACCATCATTGCATACAGGACCGTGGATCTGGCTTCTGAATATTTTGAGGAGCTAAGCAAGAAAACCAAAGGGAACCTGGATGATCAGTTGGTCCCCCTGGCCAGGAAAGTATTAAAAACCATCATCATAACCCTTGGAGCGGTTTTCGTACTGATCGCTCTGGAGATCAATGTTGTACCACTACTTACAGGTCTCTCAATTGGAGGTCTGGCCTTTGCTCTTGCGGCTCAGGATACCATCAAGAACTTCTTTGGTTCGGTAATGATATTTGTTGACAAACCTTTTCAGATCGGAGATTGGATAGTGGCAACGGATATCGATGGTGAAGTAGAAGAGGTGGGTCTTAGATCCACCCGGATAAGGACTTTCAAGAATTCGGTGACCTATGTCCCGAATGGAAAAATTGCGGACTCTATCATAGACAATTATGGGTTAAGGGCTTATCGCAGGATGAACATCAGCCTGTCCATCCACTATGACACCCCACCGGAGCTCATAGAGGCGTTTGTTGACGGACTTAAAAGGTTAGTTCAGGAGCACCCCAATACCTGGAAGGATAAGAAGGAAATTCATTTCAATAATATGGGGGATTCCGGACTTTCAATCCTCTTCTATATCTTTTTCAACGTACCCACCTGGCATGCAGAACTGGAGGCAAGGCATGAGATCCTCCTTAGCATAATGAAATTAGCGGATGCACTTGGGGTGAATTTCGCCTTCCCTACTCGTACTATTCATATTGAAAATCTGCCCGGCCAGGAATCATTGAGTCCTGCATATGAAAGGAAGCCGGAAAACATTAAAAAGAAATTAGACGACTTTTTTAAATCAGCTAACGATGAAGATAGGAACTAAGGTTATTCATGCGGGTGTACACCCGGATCCTTCTACAGGGGCGGTGATGACTCCGATCTTTCAAACCTCCACCTATGCCCAAAAAACGCCAGGAGACCATAAGGGTTATGAATATTCAAGAACCCATAACCCAACCAGAGCAGTATTTGAAAACAACATTGCAGCCCTCGAAAATGGGAAGTTTGGACTTGCCTTTAGCTCAGGGATGGCAGCAACGGATACCATAGCCAAACTTTTGGAACCAGGAGATGAGGTGATCTCTACAAATGACCTTTACGGAGGCACATACAGGATTTTCACAAAGGTTTTTCAGCCTTATGGAGTGAGTTTCAAATTCGTGGATTGCTCGGAGCCAGAAAGGGTTTTGGACCTGATCAATGAAAAAACCAAAATGATATGGATTGAAACCCCGACAAACCCCCTACTCAAGGTTATCGATATCAAGGCGATCTCTGACATCGCAAAGGGAAAAGGAATTACGGTGGTAGTGGACAACACCTTCGCAACTCCATGCCTTCAAACCCCTCTTGACCTTGGAGCTGATATCGTGGTTCATTCAGTAACCAAATATCTGGGAGGGCATTCAGATGTGGTGATGGGAGCATTGATTGTAAATAATGCTGATCTACATGAGAAATTAGCCTTCATTCAAAACTCCTGCGGAGGAATTCCTTCACCACATGATTGCTTCCTTGTTCTTAGAGGAATAAAGACTCTGAACCTCAGAATGCAACGTCATTGCGAAAATGCAGAGGGAATCGCAAAGTACTTGGGAGATCATCCCAAGGTTGGAAAGGTGATCTATCCCGGCTTTGAGGACCACCCAGGCCACGGAATTGCGAAAAAACAGATGTCTGGATATGGAGGAATGGTGTCCTTCGTCCTTGAGGAAGATAATCAGGATGCCGTATTTGGGCTTCTGGAGCGTCTGAAACTGTTTACACTTGCTGAGTCCTTGGGCGGAGTGGAATCTCTTGCTGGCCATCCAGCCACCATGACCCATGCCAGCATTCCCAGGGAAGAAAGACTAAAGGCGGGGTTGCCCGATGGCTTGATCCGATTGAGCGTTGGAATTGAGGACATCGAAGACCTAAACGCCGACCTGGAGCAAGCCTTAAATTAAACCCTCCCCTTTGGATGAGCTGAGATCGATCCTTCAAAAGTATTGGGGCCATACTGATTTCAGGGGAAACCAGCTGAAGATCATAAAATCGGTCATGGAGGGTAAGGATACACTAGGGATCATGCCAACCGGGGGAGGAAAAAGTATTTGTTTCCAGGTGCCAGCCTTGGCCATGGGAAAAACAGGTCTGGTCATTTCTCCGCTCGTGGCATTAATGAAGGATCAGGTTGATTCTTTATTGGCAAAGGGTATAAAGGCATATACCATTCATTCTGGAATGAGCGCTAATGAGATAGATATATGCTTGGATAACACCATATATAATAAGGCTGATCTCCTATATGTAGCCCCGGAAAGGGTCCAAAATCATCTTTTTCAGGAGCGGCTCAAAAAAATGGACATCGGACTGGTGGCTGTGGATGAGGCCCATTGCATTTCGCAATGGGGCCATGATTTCCGGCCCTCCTACCTTCAGATCCCTCAGATAAAGGAGTACATCCAAGGAAATTTTCCAATCATCGCATTAACGGCATCAGCTACCCCGAAGGTGGAAAATGAGATCATCGACCTTCTTGAACTCAGATCCCCAGTGATCCAAAAAAGCTCTTCAAAGAGAAACAACCTGAGCCTGAGTTGCTATAAAGAGGAGAATAAGCTAGAGAGGATAATCAAGGCACTCAACAATGTTCCCGGAAGTGCTCTGATCTACGTTCGGAATCGAAGAAAAACAAAGGAAATAGCAAATGAGCTTAACCATCATGGGTTCAATTGCACATACTTCCATGCAGGTTTAGGGGCAGAAACCAAGTTCAGGCATCAGGAAAACTGGAAATCAGGAAAAACCAGGGTAATGGTCTGCACCAATGCATTTGGAATGGGTATCGATAAAGAGGATGTAAGACTTGTGGTCCATTATGATCTGCCGGATTCAATTGAGGCTTATTACCAGGAGGTAGGAAGAGCAGGGCGAGATGATAAACTTTCCTTTGGGTTGACAGTATTCAACTCTTCAGACATTAAAGATATAGATGAACTATTAGGTGGTAAATTTCCTGATTTAAAAGATGTTATAAAGGTCTACAACAGCCTGGGAAATTTCTATAAACTGGCCCTGGGTTCAGGGGAAAGCCAGGTTTTTGACCTTCCTATAGAGCGTATTTGTTCTGCTTTTGATCTTAATCCCATAGATCTGATAAGGGCAATGGGTGTACTTGAAAAGCTGGGATTGATATCCTATATCATTAGCCAAAACTGGT
>JANQSY010000175.1 GCA_028279065.1 Cytophagales bacterium | reverse complement strand
AGGTGATGAAGCATCCATCTGGTTTCCTTCTCCTCAATCTGACTGAAATAATGGTGATAACCTGCTTCAAATGGACCTGGAGTGGTGGAATCCCCTTTCAGTCGCAGTAGCATATCAGTACTTTGTACGCCACCTAAGTGCCATTTTCCAATAAGTGCAGTGAAATACCCATTTTCCTTGAAACGTTCGGCAATCGTGGCGATGGAATCCGGAAGGAAGTCCTTTTCATTATCATAAAAATGCCGATCATGGCCAAAACGAACAGGAAATCTTCCAGTATGGAAGGAGGCTCTGGAGGGGCTGCAAACCGGTGAAGCAGCATAGAAATTTTTCAGGGCAATTCCTTCTGTACACATGCGATCAAGGTTTGGAGTGATCATATCCTCTGTTCCGTAAGATCTGATATCACCATATCCAAGATCGTCAGCCAGGATGAAAAGTACATTTGTCTTTTGACTTCCCCTGGCAAGTCCCTCAATATTATTTCCGAAGAATACCCGATCACTGGTCTGAACAGGAATAGGAGGAACTTCTGGCAGTTTTTGTTCTTCCTTATGTCCATCACAAGCTGAATTCGAAACCAAAAAACCCAGGAGAATTAACTTAAAGGAGAATTGCCATGCCCTCATAAAAAGTGCTTAATTTCGTCCGAAAAAAGGGAATGTTGGAATCGAATTCGGTTCAAGAAATTAGTATCCCTGCAATAATACAAGGGATATTCAAACTTGTAAAGAGGTACTCCAAAATACTTCTTGTTGGAAATTTGATCATTCTTGCCCTGGGTCTCGGATGGCGTTTTTCAAAAAATAAATCCTTTGAGGGGACCTCAATTGTTAAATCCAATTTCATTGAATATCATTTTATTGAAAAAATGGTTGCCCCCCTAAACAGGCACATGGATGAGCAACATCCTGAGCTGCTTGCCAAATCACTTGGAATCGACCCTTCTATGGCAATGAAATTTGGCAGCGTTTCAACCTCCAGTCTGATCGATGAAGAATACGTGGAAAAAAGAAAGTTCAAGGATGAAACCGACCTTGGAGAATACGAACTCGATGTTGTTTTTGAGCTATCGGTAACTTCTTCAGAACCGGATTTGTTGCCCGAACTCAAGGATGCTGTCCTGAATTATCTTGCGAATCAAGAATACATCAAGAGAAGAAAGGAATTCTACAGCAAAGAAAGATTAGAAATAAACAAGTTCCTTGAAAAGGACTTGCTTACAATGGATAGTATCAAAAGAGGTCTTGCACAACTTACCCAACCGAATTCCGGCACCCAACCAGGAATTTTCATACAGGATCTAGGTGATTTTTACCTTGGCGGAACGCTTGTTTATGAGGAATACATCAAGAACAAGTATTTCAATCAATTCAATAAAGCCTTTGAGGAGGTCAGTGGAATTGAGATCTATGGTAAATATGTTTACCCCAGGTGGACCTATGTCCTTTTGATCATTATGGGTTTTATGATCGGGTTCTCGGTTTTTTTGATCGCACTATTGGAATCTATTTCTATTTATCGCAAAACCGAGGTCTGAAACAAAAAGGGGCATGAAAAAACTCCTGATTGAAAAGGCTTTTTACTCCCCTCCCATCTCAAAAGGTCGATTTATTTCGATTTTTCCAGATGATACATTCATAGTTTCCTATCCAAAAAGCGGAAATACCTGGTTATTATTTATGCTGGGTTCACTTTTGAACCGAGGAGAGCCTATGGACTTCAAAAGGGTCCAGGAAGCTATTCCTGACGTATACATGTTTCTTAATTCAACCTTAAAAAAAAGGCAACGGCCCAGGATCCTCAAAAGCCACGAATACCTTCATCCCCAATATCCAAAAGTTCTTTATCTGGTCAGAGACCCCAGGGAAGTGGCAGTATCTTATTATTACTATCAAATAAAACTTGGAAAAATATCAGAGGAAAAGGACCTGTCATCATTTATCGATGATTTCATAGTTGGCGCGGTGGATCGATATGGTCCCTGGGATAGGCATGTCGGTGGCTGGGCAGGAGCAATGAAAGGTGATCCCAATTTTCACCTTGTCAAATACGAGGATCTTAAGAAAAATACTGAATCCCTGCTTCAGGAAATTGCAGACTTTCTGAATATACCAAGGGATAAGGACCTTATTGAAAGAGCTATTTCAGGGAGTTCCATGAGTGCAATGAAGCAAGCAGAGAGGGAAACCCTGAATGTAGGAAAAAGGGAAATCCCCTTTGTCAGGGAAGGAAAGACCTCCAGTTGGGAAAACGAAATCCCAAAAGAAAGCCTCGATAAACTTTGCCAAAAATTTGGACCTGTTATGGGCCTGTTCGGTTATTCCTAACCAACAAATTTCAAGATTTTTTTCCTGATCTCAACGGGTACCCAGGGCCCAATTACCAGGCAGGTCAACCAAAATACACCCGCAAGGATGACTCCCGTACCAAGCTTGAAAAAGGGATTCTCAAACCCAAGATGGGTAAAAAACAACTCAAGGCAAAAATAAAAGACCAAACCTAATGCCAAGGCCAAGATCCAATTCAGAAAGACTTTTATCCCGATTCCCGATCCGATCTTTCCGGAAGTTTTAAAGAAAAAATATAAGTCTATAACTCCGCTAGCTAAAACACCATAAGCAGCACCTAGAGCACCATCATGCCACATACCGATGGAAACAAACAAAAACAAAGAGGCTGATTTTGACCACTTGTATTGCGCTAAAAGGTGAAACATATCCGAACCAAGGAGAAATGGGATCCCAAATGGGGCAAAAGCTCCGGTAATTCCCATCCCAATAGCAAGCAAGGTCAAGTAAGGCATTGCAGCAAGTCCAATTTCTTGACCGACCCATACATCTAGGATCTCTTGGCCAAGGGAAATCAGGGTAATGGTTGTTGCAATGGAGATAAGTCCAAAGATGCTAGCGCCGGTTTTGAAGAATGAGAAAAGATCATCTGACTTGTCTATAAGTTTTGTGGTGCCATGCACTACAAACTCATTCATTTTATAAAGCACCAACAAAACCGCATTAGGAATAAGGAAAGCTACAGAATAGATACCCAGGGTTTCCGCTCCAATTATCGCCCCGATCAAAAACTGATCGTATCGAATGAAGACCTGATCATTTAATCTGATTGATAGTCCTTTGGGAAGGTCCGACTTTTTTAAGCCCGTTCCTGACCAATTTAACGATGGTATAACCCTGTTCCCGATGATTCTTGAGATACTCAAGATCTGAATGATCCCGATCAAAATGGCGCTAATTCCTTTGATCCAAAATATCAAAAGCCAATCCAACTCAGTTAAGAGGATAAGGATAGAAACAAGGCCCCAGAGGGTGGGATAAGAGATGAAAAAAAGGTTGGAAAGTTTGATCTTACCCAGCCCATTTAGAACATTCTTTCCCCAGTTCAACATGACCTGGCCCAGGAAATTTATCCCTGTGATCTTGAAAATATAGCTTAGCATCAAGCCACTTTCTCCTTGAGCTCCAAATAGTGTTTTTGAGAAAAACCCGGAACCGATCCAGAATACAACTGCCCCCAGTACCCCTATCATGAGGTAAACTCCAAGATTGTTATTCAGCTGAAGATTCAATCCTTTGAGATCCCCTTTATGCCAGAGCTTTCCGGCGTTTCTCATTATCGGAAATACCAGAGCAAAATCAAGGATCATTAGGTATCCCATCAGAAGGATAGACTCCGAATAAAACCCAAAATTTTCAACTCCAGGTCCAGCGATAAAAAATGAAGTGAAAACCAGGTTTAGAAGGATAGGTACCACCTGCCCTATTGCACCAGCCAGGGAATCAGTTGTGGTATTTTTTATTGACATAGTGATTCCAATCCTATGGTTACTCGTGGAAATTGAGAAGTAAATGTCAGTTGTGAAAAATTGAGCCTCACCGCATATTTATTACATGGTCCAAAGACAAAATAACTTAAGCAAGTATCTACTTTCGGAAACTAAGGCCCCAAATAACCCGAATTTTCCATTTCTTTGCGCCCTTTAATCCGTTTACCATTTGGAATTCTCCTTCTCAGGGGTCTTCTAATCAAAATCTATTCGAGTATCCAAATGAGAAAATTAGCAATTGGATTGGTTCTGATCGGACTGATTTTTCAAAGTTGTCAAAAAGACGAAGATCCAAATCCCCCCAATGACAATACCGGGATCCTGAATATTTCCAATCTGGCTTCATTGAAGCAAAAGATGCTTGAGTTACATCAGGATGATAATTTGATCACTGTAATTGAGCCCTTAAACGGTAGGATCAGAATAGATTATGAACGGGAATTTGAGATCAGGGCATCAAGTTCTTTGATCGACCAATACAATCTGGACACAGCTACCTGGAGCTCCAATTTCACTTTTTCTGATAACACTACCATGAGTTATCAATCACTTGGGTCCAGCCTTGGGATCCAGGATTCTGCTCTTTCCCTGGACCCCTCCGGGTTTTCACCACTGACCGGTATCCTGAATTATTCAAGCCCCGTTAATGGTCAATTTTCCATTTCAATAAAAGGCCAGGACGGACCTGGGTCAAATATCAACCATGATCTTGAAGAATATGGATTAGATCATTCCATCCCGGTTTATGGGCTTTATGAAAACCACTCCAATTCCGTAGAGTTCATTTTCAAAGATAAAATGGGGAATTTCAGGAGGGCACAAACTCTTAAGGTCACTACAGATGATATTCCTGATTCCTTGTTTTGGGCACAGGTGATCGTAAATGACCTTCCGTCCGACGACAACAGCCTTCTTTTCCTCTCCAATACAAAATATGCAGTTGATAAGTACGGAAAGATCAGGTGGGCTTATACAGGAACCGAAATAGGTGCAATACTGAGAAAAAACTCAAAAGGAAATCTTATAGGTTGGAATTCCAGCTTTGCGATTCCGATTTATCATAGGGATGCATTTTTGGAAATAGATCTTTTTGGAAATGTCATTCACAAAGTGGACCTGCCAAATATGGTCCACCATGATGTCTGGGAGATGCCCAATGGAAATTATCTTATCGGGACCAGCTCAACCTTCCCAAATTTTAATGATGGTAACCCTGATGAGGATTTGATAGTTGAAATTGATCCAACCACCGGAAGTATTGTGGATCAATGGGACCTGAATTTGATCATGGATCCATTAAGGCCCAGTTTTGATATTACCGGAACAAGGCCTGATGACTGGAATCATAACAACTCTTTGAAGTATTATCCCGAGGACAACTCAATTCTCATTTCGGCGAGGAATCAGTTGGCGGTTCTAAGCATTGATTATTCAAGCAAAGAGATCAATTGGATTCTTGGTATTCCGGTAAACTGGAATGATCCATTTGATACCAAACTTTTGACAGCAACAAATATCTCTGATTCATCCGAGTGGTTCTGGATGCAACATGCCCCGGTTTTCAAGGAAAACGGCGACCTTATTCTTTTTGACAATGGAAAGAACAGAGAGCTCCTAACCTCGGACACCAACCAATATTCACGAGCTGTGACCTATAGAATAGATCAGCAGAATATGCAGGTTACCCAGGTAAATGAATGGGGGAAAGAAAGGCCCGACCTTTATTCGCATATCAGGGGTGATGTGGATGAACTGTTCTTTAACGACCAAAGCCATACTCTGATCTGTTTTTCTCAACGCAGCACTGTGATCATCATCAATTCCAATAATGAGGTGGTTTATGAAGTGAAAACATCTACTTCCAACTATAGAGCTGAAAAGATCAGCTTATATTAGCAAACAGAAGTCCATGGCTACCTTATCCATCGTCATTCCCGCTTACAACGAAGAAAGGAGTATTCAGTCCATTCTCGAAAAAGTCCATGAAGTTGAATTGCTAGAAGGCATGAAAAAGGAGGTCATCATTGTCGATGATTGCTCAAAGGACAAGACCCTTGAAAAGGTCGATGAGTTTAAAAGAAATAGTCCCTCACTGAATATTACCGTTTCCAGGCATGAAAAGAATAAGGGAAAAGGGGCAGCATTAAGGACCGGAATCCAATCTGCAACTGGAGATTATGTTATCATACAGGATGCAGATCTTGAGTATGATCCTCGCGAGTATAACCATATTTTGAAGCCCATGATAGAGGGATTCGCAGACGTTGTCTATGGTTCAAGGTTCATGGGGAATAACCCTCATAGGATTTTGTTTTTCTGGCATTCCATCGGAAACAAATTCCTCACTTTCCTTTCAAACCTGCTTACCAACCTGAATCTCACCGATATGGAGACTTGCTATAAGTGCTTCAAACGAGATATAATCCAATCGATCAATCTGAAGGAAAACAGGTTTGGTTTTGAGCCAGAGGTGACAGCCAAGATCTCTAAGATCAAGGGAATCAGAATTTATGAGGTTGGGATCTCCTATTATGGAAGGACTTATGAAGAAGGGAAAAAGATCGGTATGAAGGATGCTTTCAGGGCACTTTACTGCATGCTGAAGTATAACCTCTGGTCAAAGTGACCCCTTAACGCAGTAGGTCTTCTTTAACAGTTCCAACTGGTCCGTCGATCCCAAGAGGATCAAACTCTGCTCGGGTTTGAGTACGTAATCAATATTGGGATTCATTTTGAATCCTCCCTTGTTATTCCTGATCGCAAGAATGGTTCCCCCCGTAACCTTTCTCATATTCAGATCAGCTACCGAGAGATTTTGGAAATCCTTTTTGAGTTCTTCATACCTCACTTCATCGAGATGGAGATCCTCTTTTCCCAACCCGCTTAACAGGTCGATGAACTCGACAAGATCCGGCTTGGTCACCAGGGTTGCCATATGGGTGCCCCCTATGGCCTCTG
>JANQSY010000143.1 GCA_028279065.1 Cytophagales bacterium | reverse complement strand
TGCCGAACCTAAGGAAAAGATGGAGGGCCACCCTGGAATAGGAAAGAAACTGGCCGAGGCCATAGTTTCCATCCGTGACACTGGTTCTTTCAAGGAATTGGATGAGTTGCTTTCAGAAACGCCTGAAGGGGTGGTAACCATGCTGGGAATAAAGGGTATTGGTGCGAAAAAGGTCCGTACCATTTGGAAGGAACTTGGGGTGGATACCATCGAAGACCTTTACAAAGCCGGACAAGATGGGGTGATCGCAAAGCTTCCAGGGTTCGGAGAAAAAACACAAAAGACCATTTTGGAAGGTCTTGATTATAAAAAAGAACAGGAAGGAAAAGGATTATACGGTGATTGGTTGGTCTTCGCAGAAAAGTTTGAAGAACTCCTAGGGTCCCAGGGGATCTGTTCTTCCCTCCAGAGAATAGGGCCATTAGCATGGGGAGATGATATCCTGGAATCCATGGACTGGATGGTAGATAAAAAGGCCTTTTCTCAATTAAAAACCGGAAAGGTCAAGGAATTAGAGATCGAAGAAAAACTATCTGGACCTTTTTCTCTAAGGGGAAAACTATTCGGTGAGATTCCGGTATGCATAAAAACGGAATCCACAGATCGGCTAGGAAATACAGGGTTCCTTCTTAGCTCTCCTCCTGGATTCGTTGGGCGGGCTCAATCAGAAAAACCTGAGCTTAAGTCCTTGCTTGAAGAGAAGAAATTCTCAGCGGAAAAGGAGGTTTTCACCGAAATGGGAATCGGTTTCATAAGTCCCGAATTAAGATGGGTGGCCGACATCACGGATCCCAATAAGTCTCCTGAAGAGATCATAAAGACCGAAGATGTAAAAGGGGTTTTGCATGCCCATTCCACCTATAGCGACGGACAGAACTCCATCGAAGAGATGGTAAAGGCCTCAATTGAAAAAGGATATAGCTATTTCGGACTCTCCGATCATTCCAAATCTGCCTTTTATGCAAATGGGCTCGACGAAGACAGGGTAATTCAACAGCACAAGGAGGTGGACGAGGTCAGCAAGTCCTATCCGGATTTTAAGATCTTTAAAGGGATCGAATCAGATATCCTGAATGATGGTTCCCTTGATTACTCGGACGAGGTGCTTTCCAGCTTTGATTTTATTGTTGCATCCGTGCATTCCAATCTGAATATGGATATTTCCAAGGCCACTGATAGGCTGATAAAAGCTGTTGAAAATCCTTATACCACCATACTCGGACACCCAACGGGAAGGCTATTGCTAAGGAGAGAGGGCTATCCTATTGATCATAGATCTGTCATTGATGCCTGTGCGGCAAATGGGGTCATCATTGAGATCAATGCCAATCCCTGGAGGTTGGACCTGGATTGGAAATGGATACCCTATGCCCAGGAAAAGGGTGTTTTGATCTCGATCAATCCAGATGCCCATGAAATAAATGGCATTGATGATATCGCCTTTGGAGTAATGGTCGGAAGGAAGGGCGGGCTTAGGAAAGAGAATACCTTTAACGCAATGATGGCCTCCGAGGTGGAAGACTATTTCAATAAGAGAAAACCCTGATCACGGAGAATGAAGATACTTTTTCTCCGGTTTTCCAGTATTGGTGATATTGTCCTGACGACTCCTTCAATAAGGGCAGCAAAGGAGCAGATCGAAAACGCTGAGATCCATTTTGCTACCAAGAAACAATATCAGGGTATTCTGGAGGAAAATCCATATATCGACCGGCTTTTCAAACTGGAAGATTCGCTTCAATCATTGATCGAGCAATTACAAAAAGAGAATTACGATCTAATCATTGATCTGCACAATAACCTGAGGACCCTCCGGATCAAAAAAGCATTAAAGAAACCAAGCAGGAGTTTTAAGAAGCTCAACACCCAAAAGTGGCTGATGGTCAACTTCAAGGCGGACCGACTTCCTAATATTCATATAGTTGATAGATACATGGCCACTCTGCAGAACCTGGGGGTGAAGAATGATGGAAAGGGACTAGACTTTTTTATATCTGAAAGGGATAAAATCAGTAGGGAAGAATTGGACAGCTCGCTGAAAAATGGATATTACGTCCTGGCAATTGGTGCTCAGCATTTCACCAAGATCCTACCTGTGCATAAGATGGTCGAGATATGTGAACATTCCCGTAAGCCTGTGGTATTGCTTGGTGACAAAAGGGATATCGATAGGGCCGACAAGATCATCGATGGCCTTTCAGCTGAAAGGAAAGATCAGGTGGTCAATTTGGCTGGCAAACTCCCACTTGGCAAATCAGCGGAATACATAAGGCATAGCGATGGGGTTTATGCGCATGATAGCGGGTTGATGCACATCGCGGCGGCATTTAAAAAACCGATAATCTCCTACTGGGGAAATACAATTCCAAAATTCGGAATGTACCCATATAAGGTTCCGCACAAGATCATTGAGAACAATACAATCTCATGCAGGCCTTGCACCAAGATCGGTTATGATAAATGTCCCAAAGGACATTTTAAATGTATGGAGGACCTGAAGGTAAAGGTTGATTTTCCGAAAGATTAGTCGGCGGCCATTTCGGGAATTTTCCGGGAACTCTCATTTTCCGGTTCGTCATCGCCAAGGATCTCATGGATATTGCCCTTGATCTTTTTTGAGAGATCATCTGTTGGAAGGTCATTTTGGTCCCTGCCAAAAGGGTCTTCAATCTCCTCCGCAATCAGCTCGATCCCAACCAAAAAATAGAACAACAGCATTACAAGCGGAATGGTCCAATACTCATAGTCATGAACAAAACCCAAGGGAAGGGTAATGATATAGGCGAAGATAAATTTCTTGATGTAGACGCTATAGGAGTAAGGGATGGGGGTGTTTTTGATCCTCTCACAGCCACCTATGATATCGGTAAAAGATTTCATCTCCTTATCGAGGATGAACAATTGCTCTCCGGTGATCCTTCCCGACTTGAACATTTCATTCAGCTTCTTGAACATCTTCCCGGCGATGAAATTAGGCTTGTGATCATTTTTTTCCAGATCTGCCTGTACAAGGCTTTCGCTGAAGTCGATCTCTTCTGGGATATATTCATCCCTTAAATGCTCTTTCATAGAGAACACATAATTCGGGATCATATGGCGGAAGAAATTCTTTGAGGCAAAGTCCTCCGCCGGCACGATGGCCTTGATCTTGAGAGCAAAATTTCGACTGTTATTAACCAAGGCACCCCAGAGTTTCCTTCCCTCCCACCATCGGTCATATGCCGAGTTGGTCCTGAAGACCAGGAACAGACCAAGGATGATACCAAGCAATGAATGAAAGGCCGTTATGGATTTAAAATGGACCCCTAAAAAATCAAGCACGAAATAAGTGACCAGAAAGGTGTACATTCCGATAAGCAGCATATTTGGGAACAGCTGCTGCATTATATGCTTATTATAGGAGCTTAGAAGAAGCCCAAACCATGTTTTGGGATCGTATTTTACCATTATTTCATCCTGGATTCGGGATTTAAAATTAATAGATTTAGAAGCTTAGAAAAATTCTCCATGGCCATTGATATCATTCCCGGTTCTCAAAATGATCTTCCCACCCTCCTGGGTCTAATAAAGGAGTTGGCTGAGTTTGAAAGAGCGCCGAACGAGGTGACTAATCAGATCTCAGCTATGGAGAGGGATGGGTTTGGACCGAATAAGGTCTTTGATTTTTATTTGATCAATTATCAAGGAAAGCTAGCCGGGATGGCCGTTACCTATTACCGCTACTCCACCTGGAAGGGAAAAACCCTTTATCTGGAGGATATATACATTAAGCCGGAATCCCGGGGCAAGGGTATCGGGATGGAGGTTATGAAATTCCTTGCGAGGAAGGCGCTCATGCATAATTGTGTACGGATGCAATGGGAGGTCCTTGACTGGAATGAGGACGCCATCAGCTTCTATAAGAATCTGGGATCCGAATTTGATCACGAATGGGTGAACTGCATACTGACCAAGGAAAAGATCGAGTCCCTGGCTTCAGATGCCTAAGGTATCTGTAATCCTGCCCTTTAAAAACGCAGAGCCCTTTCTTGAAGGTTCTATTCAAAGCCTCATAGACCAGGATTTCAAAGATTGGGAGCTAATCCTGGTTGACAACGGATCCACGGATAATGGCAGAGAAGTTGCCCTGAACTTTGAAACCAAAGATCCCCGGATCAGCTACATTGAATTCCCTCACGGCGGGGTAGCCTCAGCTTTCAACTTTGGCTTTAAAAAGTCAAAAGGAGATGTCATCGCAAGGATGGATGCAGATGACATAGCCTTCCAATCCAGGCTTTCGGAACAATTGAAAGTCCTTGGGAATGATGGGGATAAGCTGGTCTATTCGCCGGTCAAACCTTTGGGGCGCCCGAGAATTGGATGGTTGAGGTACCTGGTATGGCAAAACTCTCAGCGCAGTTCGGAGGAGATCCTTCTTAACCGGTTTGTGGAAATGCCGGTTTGTAATCCAACACTGATGGTCAGAAAGGAGACCCTGATAAAGATCGGCTCCTACGATGAGGCTCAATATCCGGAAGACTATGAGTTCTTCCTTCGAGCAGCAGAGAAAGGAGTTAAAATCCAAAAAACAGCTGATCCCCAGCTTTTTTGGAGGGACCACGACCAAAGGCTTACCCGTAGACATGAAGGCTATTCCAGAGAAAATTTCTTCAGGGTCAAGGCCTCCTTTCTTTTTAGGCTTTCAAAGAAAGTCAACCCAAGGCACCCGGAAATCGCAACTTGGGGCACTGGCAAACTAGGAAAAAGATATATAGATATCCTGGAAGAGAAGGGTTTCCGGCAAAAGGCCTTCTTTGATCTTAAGGAAGGTTCTTTCAAACGAGGAAAGATCCAGTCCTACAAGGCAATTAGCAATGATTTTTTTTTGATATCCCTGGTGAGCAATCGCGGTGCGGGGGGAAAGATTCAAAAGTTTCTAGAGGAAAAAGGATTCGATGCGTTTAGGGATTTTGCTATTGCGGGTTAGAAAGGCAGTGCATCCTCATCTTCAGAAAATGAAGTTTCCTCCGGCTCCGGAGTGTTGCTGGACTCAGGACTTCCGGCCCCTATGTTTTCAATACGCCAAGCCTCAAGGTTGGTGAAATAGTTCACCTTACCATCCTTCTCCCATTTCCTGCCCTTGATGTTAAAGCTCACCTTCAACTGGTCTCCCTCATTAAACTCCTCGATCATACCGCATTTGTCCTGCACCAACTGAAACTTTAGAAATTCCTGAAACTCATATCCATTTCTACTTTCTTTCTGCTCAATCACGAATTCACGTTTCTGAAAATTATCACTAACCCTTTGGGTATCGAATTTCTCTATAAGGTTACCCTCAATCTCAAATGCCATAAACAATCTATTTTTGGCCAAGGTAGGAGAAAGTATGGGCAAATTCCATTTGGATTGAACATATTTTAAAAATTGCGGAATTGGCCAAAAAGATCATCAGATTGACCAGGGAAACCGACCCTTTTGGAAGCGCACTTCTGGATCATTCGAAAGGGAAAAAGAACCTTTTCATTAAAGTCCACTCCGATGCCACGGAGGAAGATCATATCCAGGTCCGATACCTTTTCAGGCCCTTTGATTCCTGGCCGGAACTTGAGAAAGTTGCCATATCTAAATGCAAGGGAAAGATCCTGGAAGTTGGAGCTGGGGCAGGGTCTCATAGCCTTTATCTCCAGGAAAAGGGTCAGAATGTGACCTCATTGGATTTTTCACCAGGCGCTGTGGAGGTGATGAGATCACGGGGCTTAAAAGATGTGGTCTATGAGAATTTTGAGGATTTTCAGGGAAGAGGATACGATACCATTCTTTTGTTGATGAATGGCATAGGTCTGGTTGGGAGCATAGTTGGCCTTAGATCATTCCTGAATAAGTGCTTTACCCAATTACTAAATCAACATGGACAATTGTTATTCGATTCCTCGGATCTGGTTTACCTTCTTTCTGATCCCGAAAGCAATATTCATAGTTATAAAGGGAAAAGGTATTATGGGGAGGTGAGTTACAGAATGGAGTATCAGGGTATTCTGGGCCCAAGGTTCAGCTGGTTGTTCATCGATTTCAAGACCCTGGAAAGCACCGCAAAGGAGATTGGATTAAAAGCTGAGAAGGTTTTTGAGGACGATCATTTTGCCTACCTTGCCAGGATTACCCGTGGTGCTTGAAAAACTGCTTAAATGGATAATTGTCGGGTAACTTTTTTAAGTTTGTGAGCCGTTTTTAATTCGGAAAGTACAAATTCACAATAAAATCAACCAAATGAGGAATCTATTTACACTGATCGCCGCTATTCTAGTTTCAATTGGAGCCCATTCCCAGGCTGGATTTGAAGGAACAATTGATTTTCAAATAGGCGTATCTGGTGAGGATATTGAGCAAATGAAAAAGAATTTCCCGACCAACCTTACCTTGAAGATCAAAGAGAATAAGATGTTCGGAAAAAACACCGGAGGAGAACTGTCGAAGATGTTTTCCGGGTTCATTTTTGATGGAGATGAAAACTCCATTTATTTGCTTTCCCCTGCCCTTCAGACCGCAATGAAGGTTCAGTCCACCCAGGCTAGTTCTGAAAGTGCTCCTAAGGTTGAAGTCACCAAAACCACTGAAACCACGACTATTGCGGGTCATAGCTGTACCAAGTACATCTTAAAGGAATCAGAAGGGCGTAAAGGGACCATTGAGATCTGGGCAACGGAGGATTTTAATGTTGAAAAACCAAAGGATCTCGGTAATCTGACTGGAAACATGTTCATGCAGGGTATCGATGGTTTTCCACTGAAGGTTGTGACTTCTCAGGAAGGCACCGAAATTAAGATGGAAGTTCGTGAGGTAAGAAAGGAAACAATAGATCCCTCAAACTTTATTCTGCCTTCTGGTTACAGGGTTCAGCCCTTGGATTTTTCCTTGCTGTCCACCATGCTGCCGGGATTAGGAAATTAGGTTCGAGGAATAAGTTTTTGATCAATATCAGCTTGCTCGCCCTTGAATAAGATAGAAGTTAAACTCTATTCGTTGAACAGGTCAATCACTAGCGTATTAAAAATCACTCTGGTTTTTCTGCTATTGGTAAGCAGCCTACTTTCCTGTGGTAAAAAGAGCGAGTTCTTCGAGGGGCAGATCGACTATGCTGTTTCTGTGGTCAATGATCCTGAAGGAAAATACAAGACCATACTTCCTACCAAATACTCCCTGTTTATGCAACCAAATAGGGTGCGATTCTATGTGGATGGCGGGATCATCTCCTCACTCTTTGGCGGGATGATCTTTGATGGAGCCAATAAGAGGGCCTATATGCTGATGAAGTCCTCCAAACTTGCTTACCTCCTTCCCCAAGATGAGGAAAATGCCCTGGACCGTGAAGCTCAAAAGGTCCAATCAAGAGTTGAGTCTTTCAATGATTCAGTGGAGATAAAGGGGTTTTGGTGCAAAAAATTCGTGGTTGAAAGCGTGGAAGACGGGAAAAAAATGAGAAACGAATTGTGGATCACCGAAAGGTTGAAAAGTCAATATCCAAGCAATCTCACAAAATACCTTCCTTCTCTTTTCCATCATTCGATCGAAGGGATGCCACTGAAAGTGATCTCTTTTTCTGAAACAGGTCGGGAAGTCCATTTGGATGCAACCGAAATAGTGGAAGGGGGAATATCTTCATCGCATTTCGAGGTTCCCGATGAGTTCACTAAAACCGATGACGACCCAACAGCCATGATCCTCATGATGAAAAAAATGATGAATTAATCCTCCGGATTTCTTATTCTTTTTTCCCTTTTTCCTTTTCTCAATACCCAGTATCTTAAATTTGCCGCCCTAATCGATTAGCCATGTTGAATATTGTTTTGTTTGGACCACCGGGGGCAGGAAAAGGAACTCAAAGTGAGAAGATCCAGGCCAAATACAAACTGATCCACCTTTCCACAGGTGATCTTTTCCGTAAGCACCTGAAGGAAGGGACAGAACTGGGTCTGGAAGCGCAGAAATTCATGGATGAAGGAAACCTGGTCCCGGACAGGGTGGTAATTGGAATGGTTGAGGATAAGATCCAGGAAAACCTGGATGCCAATGGATTTATTTTCGACGGCTTTCCCAGAACCGTGCCCCAAGCCCAATCTTTGGATGAAATGCTGGAGAAGCACAGCATTCCCATTCAGGTCATGCTCTCCCTGGATGTCCCCGATGACGAACTAAGGACCAGGCTGTTACTCAGGGGAAAAACTTCAGGCAGGGCAGACGACCAGGACGAGGATAAGATCAACAACAGAATTCAGGTCTATAAACGGGAAACCCTACCGGTTGCAGAATTCTATAAGGAATCGGGAAGGTTCGGGTCCATTTATGGTGTGGGTTCCATAGATGAGATCTTTGAAAGGATCAGCAAAGAGATCGATTCACATTAATTCCTACCCTTTTGGGTTCTTCAAATTTCATTGATCACGTACGGATATACGCAAAGTCCGGATCGGGTGGTGCTGGATCTACCCATTTCCGAAGGGAAAAATTCGTGGAAAAGGGCGGGCCCGACGGTGGTGATGGAGGGCGTGGAGGGCATGTGATCCTTCGGGGAAATCAAAACCACTGGACTCTCCTGCACCTGAGGTATCGAAAGCATGTCAAAGCAGAAGACGGAGAAGGAGGTTCAAAAGCCAAACGGACAGGTAAGCAGGGAAAGGATGAGGTCCTTGAGGTTCCGCTCGGAACCATAGCCTTGCTTGGCGAAGAAAGGAAGGAAGCCACTGAGATTACGGAGCATGGGCAGGAGGTTATTATTCTTGAAGGGGGTAAGGGAGGCCTAGGGAACTGGCATTTTCGGAATTCGATGAGGCAGACCCCCAAGTTCAGCCAACCTGGAGAAGAGGGAAGGGATGAATTGTTGATCCTTGAATTAAAACTTCTTGCAGACGTAGGGTTGGTTGGGTTCCCTAATGCCGGTAAATCTACCCTCCTCAGTGTAGTTAGTGCCGCAAAACCCAAGATCGCAGATTACGCCTTTACCACC
>JANQSY010000138.1 GCA_028279065.1 Cytophagales bacterium | reverse complement strand
TCAGGGATCTACATCATCCATGTGGATGCGGGAGAACTTGGGGAGAAGGTTGTCAAGTTCTTCAATATCACCAGACCGATCGATCTGGATACGTTCTAGATCATAAAGACTCCTAGTGGCGTAAGCCACCCGTTTTCAGTTTTTCCAATGAAAGCCCCGCCCATGGTGGGGTTTTTCATTTTCAGTGATAAACGGCAGATATATCCCCTTGAATGGGGGATTTTTATGTTGAACGGAAATTGTACCTTTCTAGTGATCTCGAAAAACCGGGAAAATAAATTATCGGCTTGTGCCCCAATAAGACCGGAAACTACGCTTAAAACATCCTGCTCGAGATCAAAAGCACCTTTCGGAGTTAAAAAGTCAGAAAATGAAATAATGGATTGCCATTGATCATTTTTTGTCCTTAGTATCTGATAAATCGACAGACATGATCCGACAGATCTTTGGAAAGCTGCTACTCCCTTTTTTGTCCTTGCCGGCGCTGGGAGGTCTTCCTGACCTCCCGCCCGCTACTTCTCAAATGCAGCCTTCTAACTCTGTCCAAATCGACTGTGAAAGAAGCTTCTCAGCCGCCATACTTGAAATAAATAATGTCAGGACCATAGTAATGGCAGGGGGAGACATGTGGTGGACAGTTCTGGGTGCTGGAAACGCATTCTATGAGGTACCAAAGGTTGATGATCCTGACATACCCAAAAAACACAGCATGTTTGCCGGAAGCATTTGGTTTGGAGGCCAGGATAAGGTTTCCGGTAAGCTGCTGGTGTTTGCCAATACCTATAGGCAATCCCAGTACAGCCTTTGGACCGGGCCTAAAGAACAAAATAAAAGCGAGCTTCCGAACATATCTGCCGAGG
This sequence comes from Cytophagales bacterium, assembly GCA_028279065.1. Classification (GTDB taxonomy): domain Bacteria; phylum Bacteroidota; class Bacteroidia; order Cytophagales; family CCMP332; genus JANQHS01. The sequence goes on along the minus strand of JANQSY010000138.1, from coordinate 3,718 downwards.
AATGCAAGAGATGGGATAGGCATTTCAACGTCCTCAGGTCAGAAGTGGAGGATTTTGTCTTGGCCTATCAGAATGGTGAAATAAGGACTACTGAAGATATTCCTCCCTCCATCCTTTATTGGCCGGGAAAGGGCAATCCTCACATTGACGAATTAGAAGGAATGCAGGGAGCGGATCTTGATCAGCCTTTGGCACCCTTTGTTGAATGTCTGGATTCCACCCCGGATTGCATGTATGATCCTATGGACGGGGATTACCCATTTGTTTATGGAGATCAGGATATCTGGTGGGTTATGAATGACGTGGGGAATGCCAAAGAATTTGGGAATGTGGTGGATTCAGGGCGGGCAAACCAGGCTGGAATTCAGGTTGAAACCCAGGCTTTCGCGGTTTCCACCAACGATTGCCTAAATGACGCCACTTTTTACAAATACACATATAAGAACCATGGCCCCTATACTATTGATGAATCCTATATAGGTCATTGGGCAGATATAGATCTAGGAAATGGTATGGATGATTATATAGAGTGCGATGTGCCCAGAGGATTGGCTTTTTCCTTCAATGGAGATGAATTTGATGAGGGGGTTTATGGATATGGAAAGAACCCTCCATCTATTGGAATTGACTTCTTTGTTGGTCCCTCTGCTGATTTGGATACACATGGAGATGGGATCGATAATGATGGGGATGGATTTATAGATGAAAATGATGCCCAAGAATTGGGATATTCTGTTTTCGAAGGGGACGGTGTTGATAATGACAGAGATTGCTCCAGGGATGAATTGGGTGAAGACATTCAGATGTCAAATTTCATTTATTATGGAGATGGATTTGTTAATGGAAATCCAGGATCAGCCCTTGATTTTTTCAATTACCTAAGATCTAGATGGCGGGATAATTCTTATGTTACTTATGACCTTCGCAATGGAATCTATCAAACATCCCCAAAGTGCAATTTTATGTTCCCAGGAGAATCAGATCTACAGATTGGTTGGGGCCTTGGAGGGAATTGCAACAACCCATATACCGGAGGTTCGAACCAAATATGGGATGAAGAAATAGCGGGAAATGTACCAGCGGACAGGAGAATGCTGGGATCTGCAGGACCATTTACATTCAGACCTGGCGAGATCAAGGAAGTCATAGTAGGGATTCCCTGGGCAAGAGCTAATGCCGGGGGGGCAAAAGCTTCCGTGGCAAAACTAAAGGCTTGTGATGATCATATTCAGCAATTTTTCAATCATTCTGACCCCGTTGCTCCTTTGGCTGGAGCATCCCCGGACTTCCTAAACGGTCCCAATGCCCCCGACCTGATGATCAGCGAAAACGATGAGGAGCTGGTCCTTAGCTGGGAGCCATCTGAATTCATGGTCTGGAATCAGGGTGTGATGCGGGCCATGAACACCGAGACCTATCAGGAAAGAAGCCTAAGAACCCATACCAACTACAGCTTCCAGGGCTATAAGGTCTACCAGGTATCCAATCCTAACATTGAGACCACCGATCTGGATAACCCGGATCTGGCCCGTCTGATAGCAGTATTTGACAAAAAGGATGAGATCACCAACCTGATCAACTATGAAACCGATTGGGAATTGGGCATCGATAAGCCAGTCCCGGTTTTAAAGGTTGAAGGACAAGACCAGGGGATCTTCAGGTCCCTTCGTGTGCAGGAGGATCTTTTTGCTGAAGGGGACAATACGCTTGTAAATCACAAGGCCTATCATTTTCTGATCATGGCCTATGGCTTTAACCCTGAAGAGCAGGAACTGAATCAAAGCCCCATAATGGCCGAAAGAAGAGGTAAACCCTATATCGAAAGCCAAAAGAACATCGTGATCGTAACCGGGATACCGCATAAGCCCGTTGGTGACATCGTGGGTTCGGAATACGGCCAACAGTTCGAGATGATCACCGAGGAAGGGATGGGCAATGGAGGCAACCTGCTGGAGCTTACCGATGGGTTGGAGCAGGAGATCCTAGAGAGTGGAAGCTCTGAAAGAAGATACCGGGCCGGATCAGGACCCTTCAACGTAAAGGTTTACGATCCATTGAGTGTAAGAGATATTGAGCAATATAGGATCACCCTGAGCAGCAGGCTTGAGTACCGCAAAGCAGATGGATATAGATTCATTCCCGGGGATACCTTGTTGAGCCTGGAGGATTTCAGCAGGGCCAGCGTTCCGGGGATCCCAGCGGACTATAATTCGGGGATCAACTGGTATATCAAGCAGAGTGCTGGAAAGGCTGTGGTCCTCAGGGAAATGGAACAACTGGAAACCGACTCCAGCATTACCCTTGAGATCAGGCTACTCAATGGGTCCGAGGGTGGACGATTCACCAAGGAAGCCTTTGTGTCTGATGGCAAGACCCTGGTATCTTATGAGCAGGTGGATGGCAAGTTCAGGAACGGCACCACCCAGGGATCAATAGAAGGTGTAGCGATCGGCTTCAAGCAAAATGATTTCTGGACCATGGAGGCCGATGGAGAGGTGTATTGGTCTGAAAACCCGATAAGCAGTGGCACCGAGCAGCTGATCCCGGAATTGGGCTTAAGCCTTCAACCCAAGTTTGGAAAGGACCCCGGCTTCCGCTCAGCCGACATCAACCTCAACCGGTTCAATGGGCTGATCGAGGGAAGTGTGGTCTATCAGGATCCCACCCGCCCCTGGTTGCTTCCGATGAACCAGGAAGACTCGGCATGGCAGGATGAGCAAAAGGGACAGAACCCGGGAGACTCCCTCAGGGTCTACATTGATGTGATCGATGGTGGAGCGGGCCCCTATGTGTTTGGAAACCCGAACCTTGACGAAAGGGGGGCATCGCCTCTGGTGTATGCGGGGATACCAGCAAGAGACCGAAACGAATTCAAAACAGCACTGCACAGACTAAATAATGTGGACATTGTCTTTACCCCCAATGATAGAAGCAAGTGGAGCAGGGTGGCCTTCATCCAGTTTAAACAACCTGAGACCGCGCCAGCCCCTCCCTTTTTTCATCGGAGCTTTAAGAGCCAGAAGCCTTCGGTCAACAAGGATGGGAACCCGGATGGCAGCAAGGCCTTCGATGGTTCTGCCTCTCTGGGCTGGGGATGGTTTCCAGGCTATGCCATTGACCTTGATCGTGGGATCAGGTTGAACCTCTGGGTTGCAGAGAGCTCCGAGGTCGATCCCAGAACCGGGGATGATCTGATCTGGAACCCGGACTCTTCCTTTAACGGAGGCAAGCACTTTATCCTGCTGACCGATCGCATGTATGACTTCGGCCCAAATGGAGAAGCAGGGGAGTATCAGGTGGAGGTCGATAGTGTCTTTCAGGATCCCAGCAGCCAGATCAAGGATTATGGGCTATGGTATGCAAGGAATTTTACCTGGGCTAGCTGTTTTCGATTGAATCCCTTTTTCCCATCTCAAACCGAGGAAAGGGATGATGTCAGGGTAAAGCTTAGGGTTCAGAAGGATTATCATGACCTTGAAAATGGGGTTTCCCCGGTTTTTACTTTCTCAAGTTCGGGAATGGGGATGGTCTATCAGGATCAGGCCAAAGCCAAAAGCGATATGGATCTGATCGGGGTCGTTCCCAATCCCTATTACGCCTATTCCCAGTATGAGACCGGTGCAGAAAGCAGGCGGGTGAAGATCACCAACCTTCCTTCCCAGTGCAAGATCTCGATCTTCAGCTTGAACGGATCACTTGTCAAGCAGATGAAGGTGGA
>JANQSY010000087.1 GCA_028279065.1 Cytophagales bacterium | reverse complement strand
GGTACGGATCCAAACTTTCTTGTTTCCAGATACCACCATACATCCTTTTCCGGGATATTGTTGGCCCGTATCTTCTCTAGAAGCACATCATACCTTTCCTCCCTCTGCGAGCCTCCAACAATTTCACCAATTGCCGGAAACAAAATATCCATTGCTCCAACAGTCCTTTTATCCTCATTTTCCCTCATGTAGAAAGCCTTGATCTTGCTTGGGTAGTTGTAGATTACCACTGGGGAGCCAAAGTGCTTTTCAACCAGGAATTTCTCATGTTCCGATTGGAAGTCCATTCCCCACTCATTAACTGGGAACTCGAATTTCTTTTTCTTGTTGGGTTTGCTATTCCTTAGGATCTCGAAAGCATCATCATAACTGACCCGGACAAAGTCGTTGTTGATCACAAATTCTATTCGTTCCAACAGAGACCATGGGCTCCTTTCATTTTGAGGTTTCTGCTTTTGCTCATCATCAAAACGCTTGGCAAGGAATTCAAGGTCTTCTTTGGAGTTCTTAAGGACATACTGCAGAATACTTTTTAACATCTTCTCTGCAAGGTCGATGTTGTCTTCCAGATCAAAAAAAGCCATCTCCGGCTCGATCATCCAGAATTCGGCCAGGTGCCTCGTGGTATTTGAGTTCTCAGCTCTGAAAGTAGGACCAAAGGTGTACACCCTTGACAGGGCCAGGGCTCCGATCTCTGCTTCCAGCTGACCAGAAACCGTAAGATTGGTCTCCTTTCCAAAAAAATCCTCACTCCAATCCACAATACTTGAATCGGATATAAAGTTGAATCTATCAACCCAATCAAGATTGAAGAAAGAAAGCGTTAAAAGGAAACCTGCATCTTTAATAGTGTGTTTAAACCTCAATCTAAATCGAGTTTTTGATGCTCCTATTCGGAGAACATTTTTTTGGAGATTTAAACCTTGGAATAGCCAATCGGGCAAAAAAGTTGCCTTGTTATCCTCCAGGAATTTGAACAATCCAAGTCTAATTTTGAAGTATGTTTTCTTAACTAGTTTGGTAGCCTCAGAACCCTTATTGATCTTTCTAAGAAATTTCTCAAGTTGTGGTTTGCTTGCTGTAACAAGCTCTTTAAACGATAAATTATCGAATTCGTGACTTAGCGCCTTATCAATTTCGCCTATCTTAATATCATGTTCGATGCATAACTCTTTTATCTCCTGATAATACTTTTCAGCAAGAGAATCAAGGTATTCATTTTTCAAGGGAGCGAACCTTGCATCTAAGGTGCTTACCCGGAACATTTCCCCCGCTCCCTCAGCATCAGATCCTGTGATGATGGGACTGTGCAGATAATAGAACCCCTCTTCATCAAAAAAACGATGAATGCCCATGGCCAATTGATGCCTCAATCTGAAAATGGCCGAAAATGTGTTCGTCCTCGGCCTTAAATGCCCTACTTCCCTGAGGAACTCCATGCTATGCTTTTTGGGCTGGATAGGATATTCTTCAGGGTCTGCTTCTCCCAGAACTCTTATCATTTTGGCCTTAAGATCGAGGCTCTGACCTTGGCCTTGAGAATCTTCAAGGATTCCTTCAACCTCTATTCCAGCTCCGGTGTTGACTTTTTTGAGGATGTTCTCTTCAATTTCCTGAGGGTCAACCACTATTTGTAGGTTTTTCAAAGTAGACCCATCATTAAGAGCGATGAACTGAACGTTTTTGATCTCCCGTTTTGTTCTTACCCAACCCATTACACGGATCTTATCTCCGGCATTTGAATTGTTGAGTATTGAAAAAATGTTGTTTTTTGAGGCGAAGGCCATTAAATCACAGAATTTAAGTGGCAAAAGAACTTATTTTGCGAGGGTTTTCAAACCACTCAGGAATTAGGACAAATTTTAACTGAAGATTACTTAATCGAGTACCTGAATGCAGAAGCTGTCATTAAAACAGAGCCTGACACAAAAGCTTTCTCCCCAGCAGATCCAATTCATCAAGCTGCTGCAGGTACCTACTGCCGAATTAGAATCCAGGATAGAGAAGGAACTTGAGGATAATCCAGCTCTTGAGGAGGGTGCCGATCAAGAGGAATTCGCCGAAGAACCATCCCAGGATGATACCCAGGACTACGATGAAGGTGGAGATGATGATTATGTAGAGCCTGCAGCCAACTCTGAGGATGAGATCGACATAGGGGACTATTACCAAGAGGATTATTCCGGCTACAAAATGCGGGGTGATGGACCGAATCCGGATGAAGATGACAAAGTCATCCCAATTGAAGCCGCCTCCAGCCTGTTGGAAAGGATGGAAAACCAGATCGGTTTTCAGGAGCTTGACGAAAGGGGTCAATCCATTGCAAAACAGATCATAGGCAGCCTGGATACTGATGGCTACTTAAGAAGGGACCTTGATGCTATATCAAATGATCTTGCCTTCAGCCAGGGAATAGAAACAAGCGCTGACGAGATCGAGGAGATCCTGAAAGTGGTCCAGGATCTTGATCCACCCGGGGTAGGAGCAAGGACCCTCAAGGAATGTCTGTTGATCCAACTGTATAGGATGGATCCAGACCCGGTAGTTCGAAAGGCGATCGATCTCCTGGAGTACTGTTTCAATGAATTTACCAAGAAGCATTATGAGAAGATCGAAAAGAAGCTGAATATCGATGACGAAGAGCTGAAGGAGGTGATGTCCCTGATTACCAAACTAAACCCAAAGCCCGGAGGAAGTACCTCTGCCAACAAGGAGGTGAACCCTTACCTTATGCCGGACTTTATTGTAAACAATGATAATGGGCAGCTGGAAATTCAATTGAACTCGAAAAATGCCCCGGAATTGAAGGTAAGCAGATCCTACGCTGATATGTTGGATGCCTATGACAAAGATAAAGGCAAGAATAAGGAGCTCAAGAAGACCGTAAGTTTTGTCAAACAAAAACTGGACTCTGCCAAGTGGTTCATCGATGCCATAAAGCAAAGGCAGGATACCCTCCTAAAGACCATGAGGGCGATCGTCGAGTTGCAATATGATTTCTTTCTGGAAGGAGATGAAGCCGATTTACGGCCGATGATCCTGAAGGATGTTGCAGAGAAAATAGGAATGGATATTTCTACGGTTTCCAGGGTAGCAAACAGTAAGGCTGTCCAGACAGAATTCGGGATTTTCCCCCTTAAATTCTTCTTTTCTGAAGGGATCGCCACCGAGTCAGGAGAGGACGTCAGCAATAAGGAAGTTAAACAGGCCCTTAAAAAGTTGATCGAGGAAGAAGACAAGCATAAGCCTCTTTCCGATGATAAGCTGGAGAAGTTGTTGAAGGATGAAGGATATTTGATCGCCAGGAGGACCGTGGCAAAATACCGCGAGCAAATGGGACTTCCTGTGGCAAGGCTTAGAAAGGAGATATAATGCTTTTTCCTAAGCTTATCTCCTACATCTTGAATCCCTTTATCTGGCCGACCATTATTTTTTCGGTCTTATTCTGGATCACTCCCGAGTTGGTTCCCGGGATGGCGAATAAACACATACTGATCCTTTTGATATGTTCCGGGTCATTTCTGGTTCCCTTGTTCATGATCCTTACGCTAAGAAACTCCGGGGTTATCTCGTCTATTGAAATGCGCGATAGGAAGGATAGATATTTACCGATCCTGTTAACCACGATCCTATATTTCGGATTTTCCTGGATGCTTTCACAAAAGACCCCTCAGATCATTTACTGGACTATCTACGGGATCTCAGCTGTCCTATTCCTTATTCTAATATTAAATTTCTTTGTCAAGATCTCAGCACATGCTGTAGCGGCCACAGGAAGCTCTCTTTTTATGACCCTCATGGGAATTCAGAATCAAAACCCAAAACTTATCGCAGTGGGGATAGTTTTTTTGGTTTTATCGGGAGTACTTTCCTGGGCCAGGGTATCTTTGAAGGCCCATTCCCTCAAAGAGGTTTGGTTCGGAATATCTTTAGGATTAATTAGCGCTTTTGGAATTTTATTAATGCCCTGATCATGTTTGAAAAAATCAAATACGAGGTAAAAGACAATATCGGTTGGATAGTCCTTAATCGGCCGGAGGTATATAACGCATTGGATGACCAGATCACCTATGAGATCCAGGATGCTTTGAAACAGGCCGGAAAGGATGAGAATGTCCGAGCCCTGGTTTTCACGGGAGAGGGAAAGGCCTTTTGCTCTGGCCAGGATCTGAAAGCGGTTTCAGGGGAGGAGAAAAGGTCCTTCATGGAATCGCTGAAGAAGCGTTATAACCCAATTATCCGGGCTATGAGAAATATGCCAAAGCCCATAGTATGCGGGCTGAACGGTGTGGCAGCAGGAGCTGGATGCTCACTGGCCCTGGCCTGTGATTATATTCTGGCCTCAAAGGCCGGAAGCCTGATCGAGATCTTCATCAACATTGGACTAGTGCTTGACTCAGGGTCTTCATTTTTCCTTCCGAGGCTGGTGGGTTATTCAAAGGCCTTCGAGCTGAGTACTCTTGGTTCCAAGGTAGGTGCTGAAGAAGGAGAAAAACTTGGATTGATAAACAGGGTGGTAGAAGAGGGTGATTTTCAGAAGGAACTGGAAGCCATAGCTCTCAGGTATGCTCAGGCCCCAACCAAGGCCATTGGGCTAATGAAGAAAATGTTGAACAAATCCTACAATATGGACCTTGATCAGGTCCTCGAGTATGAGATGTTCTGCCAGGAAACCGCTGGGTCTTCCAATGATTACAAAGAGGGAGTTCAGGCCTTCCTGGAAAAAAGGAAGCCCGGGTTCAAAGGAAACTAGAAGGTCACAAGGCTTAGTCCAAAAACCCAGGCACTAAAGTTCCCATCAATAACCTCCGTTGCGCCCGGAACGAAAAGGTTGGACATGGATTTATACACCCAAATATTAAAGGAACCGTATCCCATTCTCCCATAGACCCCATACCTGAATTGCTCAAGGTATAGATCGTTTTTCACTTTATACCTTGTGGTTGTTCCTTCCACTTCATATTTGATCTTAGATTTCGAGTCGACCCTGAAACCCACTTTCCCACCTACAGCAAAACGGAAGGATTTTTTGGTGCTGTTTGTCCGGAAGCGAAGCTCCAACGGGATGTCGATGTAGATGGGATTGACCTTGGAATTTTTTATATCTGGTTCCTCTCCATTATTTCCCCTGAATAATTGATTGGCATCATATGCAATGATCTGATCCGCAACGGTGTCCATGCCCTTGTCGACGAAGATGTCACCGGTAAAGGCGTAGTTCTCGGTTCCAATTCCAAATCCGGGATTTATAGAGAGTTTATCAGATCCGAAGAGCCTAAAATCATACATATAGTAGATGTTCAGCACCCGGCTTCTCCACCAAAATAATTCCATTCCGGGAGGGTATTTTGAATCATAGGCAAAGCCGAATTCCACCATCAGTGTTCCTGGAACCTTATCTTCGTATTCTGTGAAGGTTGGATCCGTTTCCTCCTGGGCAAAAGTGAGGGTGGAGATCAAAAAAATAATTGAAAAAAGAAATCCCGACTTCATCCTAAATTTTTGGGCCTCAAAGATGGTGATAGAAGCTTAAACGAAAAAGAAGCTTGAAATGTATTTAAGGGATTGCTGTAACCTCATCGATCAGTGAAAAGGTGATAGATCTTTTTTGCTATTCCACTGCCGATGATGGGGTGATCAACAAATTTTGCCTTGGTTCTTTGGATGAAGGTGTTGTAGTTCCTGCTAAGGATATCTTTACTCAGGCTTTTCAAGCTGGCCTGATCCTTCGGATTATAGATCAGGTACCAGGTCTGATCATTGGGATGGGCCCAATGGGTCCGTTGACAGGACATTCCTGCTTGTTTGACCAGAGCCTCAAAATCTTCCGGCCGGTAGAAGGAGCAGCCTGGATATACCCATTCCGTTCCGGTATAGCTTTCTTTTCCCTCGAACACAGTTGCCGCAAAGATCCCCCCGGATTCAAGGACCTTTTTCGCTTCCCCGACACAAGTCAATATATGATCCTTACTAGCATGGGAAAAAATTGATTGTGCGATCATGAAGTTGAACTTCTTTCCGGTTTTGGAAAGTTTGAAATCATCAAAATGGAAGAAGCTTGGCTTTTTCATCTCGATGATCTGGTTTCCAAGTTCCCTTTCAATTCCTTCCTTGATCAGCCAGTCGTTGGGTTCAATGCCAGAATACTTTTCGGGTTTCAGGTAGGGTATCAGCATTTTTCCTGCTCGTAGGGATCCGCAGCCAATGTCCAGAAGGGTGTGCTCCTCCCTGAGCCCCAAAGTTGTGAGCAGGTTGAACTGCATAGCACCCACGAGATCATATTTCTCAGGAGGTCCTACGTAGGCTCTGTAGTCCCGGTCTCCGATCTTGAGTTCTTTTTTGTTTTCCATTGAGCTGGCAAAAATGAGGAATTCCATAACAAAAAAAGCCTACGGATTTGGGATTAAGGCTTAGATGAGAAAAGAAGTTGTGGGATTGGTAGGTCCTTTGAGATCAAACGGATTTGAGGTATCTTTTTGGGATGAATTTCCTCGTTCTTTGTATTAGCCTGATTTTTTTGCCTTGGTTAGGCTTCTCACAAGTAAGTGAGATTAGAATTCCAACAGCTATAATTGAACGATGTGAGATTATCCAATCTGACACATGCACCTTTGAAGATTACAATTATTTCAAGGCATTAATTAATGAATCCTACGAGATTCTTGTATTATCTGATAAAAAGAAAATCTGGGATTGTTCATTTGATTTTGTGGAAGTGATCGTTTCTGAAAATAGGCTTAAGGGGATTCCGGGGTTAATTGGAATAGGGCATGCATCTCAACACATCTACTCTTTTCCCAATAAGTGCGGCCCGGGCTTTATTCGGTTTGAACCCAATGATATTGTAGTAATTCTCTCAAATCAAAAATAGGGAGTATAATTATGAAATTCATTGTAGGCTTTTTAGAAAATTAGCTAAAAATTATCCTGGATGGCCAATGGTAGTGAATTAGTAGTTAAGTCCAACCTTTATCGAAAAATCCTTACTGTATTCTTTTTATACGGGGTAATATTTTTCCCTTTATGGATTTGGGGCTCTACCATTGCACTTTCAGGATTGGGTGGTATGATTTTATTTGGGGTATTAGTAATTGCCATATGGATAGGGGTTCTATACTACAGGAATATCAAGCCCTCCTTCATTCGTATTTCTAATGATGAAATTGAATTCAAGCTTAAGGAAATGAAACATCCCAAGACCATTTTAATTTCTCAAATCAGGAATATTGAGGTCCAATTGGATAACATAGTTCTTACCCATGATGAGGGGGAAGACGATCTTGACATAACACTCTTTCACAATTATTCATCTAGGATAAAACTAAAAGAGAGGATTAAAGAAATTGCCTCGACTTTAAGTGCTTAATGGGCTTTGGAGGCATGCTATTTGAATATATCGGGGTAACAGTTCGCTACTTGTTCTATGAACTCCTACTTAGAAAAGGGATACTAAAAAAGGAGCCTCGCACATGGAAACAGGTTAGAGACGGGGATGTCGATTATGGTGCTTCTGATGTAGCAGGCCAAGGATTAATGAATAGAATCATTGGATTCTTAGCTCTAGGCTTTATCCTTTGGTTATTAGTTGATGTTTTTAGGATTTAAGTTCAACCAGGACTTAAAGAAATCCGTAAAAATTAATAAATGTAAGTATGACCGGTGGCCTAGGATTTTCCAGAGCTGGCAAAGATTCGTTTAAGCAAAACACCTCTATGTTGGGCAACAGGACTACTATGGGCAATAGTCCTTACTTCGGGGAGAGAAAAGCCGAGAGGAAGGGTCAAGCAAACTTTGAAGAGCTTGAAAAATTGAAAAGAAAGAGGAGGAAGCAACAGCTGCGATTGCAGATCGGGATTTTCTCTGGGATTAGTATTGCCGTTATTGGATTTATTGTCTGGATGTTTCTTGGGTGAACGTGCCTTGGTCTATTCCTTAATAAGAAGGAGGCTTAGGATCTAAGAGATCATCTTGAAAAAGTTACTGCAGGCAAAATTTGAGAATTAGAAAGATTGAAGGCCCCTGAATTCTTGGTGACTAATTCTCTTATTTCTTCACCAACCTCTGGTACTCAATTTTTCCACTAACATTTATGCATGCTATGTAAACCCCTGGGGAGAGTTCTATCAGAGATACCGATTCACTGGAATTAGTAAGGCTTCGGGATAGGACTTCCTGGCCATTTAGATCATATAGGGTTACATTTCCATTGATCGGAAGAGATGGTCTTGATTCAATTTCAACTGTGACCAGGTCATTGGCAGGATTTGGAAACAGCTTGGTCATTTTTTCTCGTGATAGTTCATCAATTTTTGAAACTGCTAAGTAGCTTAGCTCTCGCTTATAGTCGAATTCCCAGGAATTATTTCGCCATAGCTCACGGATTTCAAGCTCTAGGTCGCCTGCGGCATTGTAGGTATACGCCGTTCTTGCATTGTCTTCCCAGGCATTCGATTGCCAAAGCTGCCAATGGTAATTAGTTACTTTGTTATTTGAATCAAAGGTCCAGGTTCTTCGTTGATCGTTTTTCCATTGATTTTGATCCCATTCTTTTATGATCTCCTCGATCTTATTGTTGCTCTGATCATAATCATATTCTTCCCTCCAGGCATTCTTCCATGAGCCATTATCCCAGGTTTGGCTTATCCGGATTATTTCCTGATCCATGGAATTGTAGGTCTTTTTATACAGCCAGTCATTCTCCCAAATAGAGCCAGTCCAGATTTGAATTTGGGTTTGGGTCAGGTTTTGGTTTCCGTCAAAGGTGTTTAAGGTCTTGGAGAGGTTTACCCATTGGTTTGACCAGTTCTCGACAAGCAGAGTTTCAGGGTTTCCAAAACTATTATAGGTGTAGGATGAACGAAGATCATTTTTCCACTGAAACTGATCCCATTGTTGTATCAGGAAAACACTTACTTGATCCTGGCTTGTATATGAAGTCAGATTTCGAAATTGTTTTTCCCATTGCCCGTTCCAGGATTCATACATACGTGATAATTCATTTCCCTGAGTATTATAAGAATAGGTGAATTTTGAATCATTTTGCCAGGCATTATTCCAGGTCTGGGTAATATCAGTTAATACGTTTCCTACAGGATCATGGGTATATAAGTGCCTGACATTTCTTATCCATATGGCATTCCAATACCACGACTCAACTTCGATCACTCTATTTTGGTTGTCATAGAAGTAATCGGATTTAAAACTTGGTTCCCAATTGTTTCCGGACCAATCATATCGGATCGTGGTTTCAAGAAGTCCTGAAGAGGAGTAGAGATTTGTTACAAGGCCTGCTGAATCATGTTCCCTTTGAATTTTTTCAAGCTCCTTGCCCGTGGGAGGATCATTTGGGAGAATGCTTTCCAAATTTGATTGGGAATGGACTGTAAAAAAATCCATCAATAGGAGAAGGATAAGAAGTAGCCTGATAGTTTGAAATTTAATTGAGATTTCTGGCCTGACGTGTTGGTTTCCTAACATTTCAGTCCTTAAAGTTATTTAATTATCCACTTTCAACCTTCCCAAGAGCTCATTGGCACTGTTTTCTTAATCAACCCGTTGCAGTTCTACAGCTCTGAATGAATTCGATCTTGCTTATTCACTAGTTGGAAGGAGGCTTGAGATTAAGAGGATTCTTTGAGATTTACGCAATTGGAATTATATTTTTAGAAGGAAAACTTCCCTAAGGAAATGGCAGCAGATGAAAACATTTATGATAATTGAGAATTATAAGCCCGGTAAGACGGAAGAAATATATAATCGGTTTAAAGAGAAGGGAAGGATGATACCCGAAGGTGTGGAATTTGTGGATAGCTGGATTGAAGAAAACCTTCAGAAGTGTTACCAGGTAATGAGGAGTGAATCCGAAAGTGGTATCTATGAATGGATTGACAATTGGAAAGACTTGGTTGATTTTGAAGTAATACCCGTTATGGATTCTTCTCAGGCAAGTGAAGCTTCAATGAAGAACCATTAATATGGAAAAGGTAAAACTCTGACGAGCAAAGAGTTTAAAATGAAGGAAAAATCACCTAGATTGACCTTGCTTACTCACTAACATGAAGGAGGCGAAAGATTAAGAGGATTCTTTGATTTTCTTTATTTTAGTTTTTTAGCAGATAATTAACATAAACATGCGGACGATTATTCTACTCTTAGTTTTAATAAGCTTTCCTTCTATCTTGTTTTCTCAAACGGATGTAGCGTTTTCAGAGATCGTTTTTTATTGGAACAAGGGTGGATTTAAAACAGCTGAAGTTTTGATCGAAATTAACAAGCAAGATGTTACAACGTTGACCCCGAAAACCGTTGTTCGCCACAAAGTTTTTTCAAAGGGAAATCTAAACCTCAGAGCAGCGGTCACAAACGTCGCCGGGTTTAAAACCAAGCAATTCACTATTGAAATCAACGATTCCCAGAATTTGTTTTTCGAAGTAAAACCAAAAATGAACAAGGCTACCGGAAGCCTGAAGGTCTTTGTTGAAGAAAAGTCAAAGGAGGAATTTGAATCAGAGGTTCCGGACATTTCAAGTGTTACTCTATTAAAAAATCAGGAAAATATTCAATTCCCTTATGTACCTGGGTCAATACAAGAGGCGAATCGTGCAGCATCAGGAACAGGGTTTCTTATTACAAATGAAGGCCATATTATTACAAATTTTCATGTGGTTGACGGGGCAGAGGAGATTTCAATCAAGGGTTTCAAAGGGGATTTTTCGACTTCTTTTGAAGCTGAGGTTATTTCTTCAGACAGGCAGAATGACCTTGCTATTCTTAAGCTTAAGTCGAGCCTGATAACGTTTGATCAGCCCCCATACCAAATTAAATCATCCAAAGAGGTGGTTCAAGCCGAAGAGGTATTTGCTTTAGGTTACCCAATTAAGGATATAATGGGCGAAGAAATTAAAGTTACCAGTGGAATTATTAATTCCACCTCAGGGCTTAAAGGTAGTATTTCTGAGTTTCAGATATCGGCCGAGGTTCAACCAGGAAATAGCGGAGGTCCATTGTTTGACAAGGATGGAAGGGTTATTGGAATTGTTAAGTCCAAACTAAAAAGAGAAATCGCGGAGTCCGTCGGGTATGCTATCAAGTCCGATTATTTGATGTTTTTCTTGAGTCAGGCTGGAATTGAAGGATACAGCAAGGAAACTTCAGAAAATCCTCTCGCAGGAAAAGATTTGCCCGAAATGGTAAAATCTATCTCAGACTACGTATTCATCATAGAATCTGATTAGCTACTGGGTGTTTAAGATTTTTCCACGCACCTGAAGAACTCACGAGATCAGAGATCTTGTTTCTGACTAAACCAGACAGTTTACATGTCAACAACAAAGCTTGCCACACAGTGGCAAGCTTTGTTTTCTTAGTGAACCCGGAGGGAGTTCCTCCGGTGCTCGCCAGGAAGCCAAATTGAGCTTGATAACACGTTGAGGATGGATCTGAGTCCCACTGGAATCCTATTCCTTTGGCTTTCGGAGGATGAAAAGGGTATGTAAACCAGTATTTCCACCCGATCCAGTTGAAGTAGAAAATAATTCAAAACCCTTGGCTTCTTGTTCTTGAATAAGTCGAACAATAGGACTGAAATCCCCGAACTTTCTTTTTTCTTCAATTTTATAATTCTCTAGCGTACCGTCCGCCCAGGTTATTTGGAAACCGTTGGCATGGGCAGTAGCAATAATTGTAATGTAGTCATGGACCTTTGTCTCCTGAGCAAAAAGTGGATTGAGTAAAAATGAAAGGAGAAGGGTAAGTAGGAACTTTTTCATAGTCATAAGGTTTTCTTTCTAAAATAGAAAACCTCATAAAAATTCCTTTTAGGTAGGCATATTGAATTTCAAGGGATTACCTTCGGTGAGCCCTTTGTCTTCCGAATTCCGAAAACAAAGCTTCCGATCTTCGATCGGTACGTCTTTTTCTGTTCCTTCACTTTTCGGAATGAATTCCGAACGTTTCGTCACAAAAAAAGCCTGCCGCAACGCGACAAGCTTTGTTTTCTTAGTGAACCCGGAGGGATTCGAACCCCCAATCTCCTGATCCGTAGTCAGGTGCCATATCCAGTTAGGCCACGGGTCCAATTGTGCAGCAAAGCTACGGAATCTTTCTTCTCAAAATTTCAGGGTATTGGCATTGAAAATCACACCTTTCCTTAATTTCGGCTTGGATTTTGTTCAAGGCATTTCATGCAGAAAATCTTTACATCAAATTTTCTTCTATTCCTCGGTCTCGCTCTGTTGATCTCTTGTAAGGGTAACCAGACTACTACCTCTAAAAAAGAGGAAGACTCAAATTCCAAGCCCTATTGGCTATCTGGTGCCGGGTTTGATGAGGGATATTACATCGGGGTTGGATATTCGCTAAAGAACGACGGAAACTATGTGCAGATCGCAAAGGATAACGCACTTCAGGCATTGATCTCCGAGATCAAGGTGCAGGTATCCAGTTCATCGATCCTGACCCAGGTAGATAAGAACAATGAGTTCAGGGAAGAGTATGAGTCCCAGGTAAAAACCTCTGCGGCAGAGGAGATACAGGACTTCGAACTGGCCGGTACCTGGGAGGAGGGAAATGGCTACTGGGTGTATTATCGCCTGTCGAAATCCCGCTATGCAATGCTGAAGGAGCAGCAAAGGCAGGACGCAACAGACCTGAGCATGCAAATGCGAAGAAGGGCCATTCAAAGCCAAAAGGAAGGAGATATTGCTCATGCCCTAAGCTTCTATGCAAAGAGTTTTAAGGCCCTCGAGAAGTTTTTAGGAGAACCTACCAGAGTTGAAATTGATGGCAATACTGTCTTTTTAGGAGTGGATCTTTTCAGCTCTGTTCAGGACCTGATGAATGACCTCAAGGTCTCCACTCCTGTCAATAAGATCGAAACAGACAGACGGCTTACAGGAGGCTTGAAGGTCCCTGCAACGGTTACAAATGCCAAAACCGGAAAGATCGAGGTGGGCATTCCGATCAGGGCTTCTTTTTCAGTGGGTGGGGGAGATGTACATCCAAGTTATTATTCCAACGAGGAAGGCAAAGTGGTGGTTTTGGTTTCAAGGATCGATTCAAGAAATGCCCTCCAAAAGCTAAAGATCGCAGTGGACCCCTCTGTTTTTCTTGGTGAAGGAGAGCATCAATTGTCGGTTAAGATTTTGCAATCACTGGTTCAGCCCAAAGAATTCGTTGAGATAACCGTCAAGAAACCCACCATTTACTTTAGGTCGACAGAGACGGTGATGGGGAAAAAGAATGATGCGATGTCCTATACACCGATCATTAAGTCGGCATTGACCAAGGCAGGCTTTTCCCTGAGGGATTCCAAGGGAGATTCAGACCTGAGCATGGTTATCTCCGGTAATCTGGAAAAGGGGCCAAAATCTGGAACCACCTGCATCACATATTCCAATCTCCAGATCGAGGTATTGGACTCGGAAAGCAGCGAGCAGATCTACCAGGGAGGGTTTTCCAAGATCAAGGGTTTTAGCAATGATTACGAACGTTCAGCTCGTTATGCCTACAATGAAGGAAAAAAGTTGCTTGAAGAAGAAAAGTTAAAAGAGCTTCTGAATGCCATATTGCAGTAAAACTTAACTTTGGCAAAGAATTTGTAAACCTCTATAAAGAATTAAATTATCCACGTTATGAAAACGAGACTTTATCTTTTACTACCGGGCCTTTTGATTGCCTCAGCCCTCCTGCTTGATTCTTGTAAGGGCAAAAAATCACAACCTACCCCAAAGGGCGAGGTAGAGATAGTTGTTCCATGTTCTGGTCCTGACTTCTTTACTACCAAGGATGCATTCCGCGCTAATTCAATCGGTGAAAGTATGGACCAGGTTACATCCAAAAAGAAAGCTCTGGCTAACTGTAGGGCGGAACTTGCTTCCAGTATTCAAACCACTGTAAAAGCGGTGACCGATAACTACGTTAATTCCAGGGAGTTCAACAATAAGGAAGAGGTTGAAGAGAGGTTCGAGCAGTTGAACCGTGAGGTTGTTAATCAGAAGATCCAGGGAACAAGAACTATCTGTGAGAAGCTGGTTAAAACCGAAGAGGGAAAGTACAAAACCTATATCGCAATTGAGCTTTCAGCAGATGATCTTGTATCAGAGTACAATGAGCGCCTTTCTAAGGATGAAAGACTCAGGATCGACTACGATTACGAGAAGTTCAAAGAGACATTTAACGCAGAAATGGACAAAATGGGAGGAGGATGATCCTCCCCCAATTTTGAAACACTAACTACCAAACCAATCCTGCATAAAACAAGAAGGACAACTGATTCAGTTGTCCTTTTTTCCTAACATCAAAAAATCGCTGACCTGGATCTCGGTCACGTACCGCTTTTTACCTTCCTTGTCCTCGTAGTTGCGGTGGACGAGCTTCCCTTCCAAGGCCACCTCTTTTCCTTTAAGAAGATACTTTTCAGCAAAGGTGGCTCTGGGTCCCCAGGCAACCAGATTATGCCATTGGGTCTCCTTTATCCTTTCACCTTTTGAATTTCGGTAAGATTCATTGGTGGCCATTGTGAACTTGGCCATCTTCCTGCCACTTGCGATCTCCTTGATGTCCGGGTCCATGCCCAGATTTCCGATCAGTTGAACTTTGTTTCTTAATGTGTTCATGTCAAATTAATTAAGGTTAATACATAGCCTGTTTCCAGACTTCGAAACCAAAGCAATAGAGAAAAAGGGAACTAAGCGTTTAATAAACGAATAGTTTCGAATGAATTTGGTTCAGTCCTTTTCGGAGCCTGGTTCTTTTTTGAGTTCCAAAAACTGTGGATGGAATTCAAAAAAAGGTCTTTACATCAGAAATATCCGGGAGGAGAGGATTTGACATCAATAGAATTTTTTCCTAGTTTTTTGAAAAAGTCCTTTTAAAATGATCAATACTTATCATGAAAATGATCGGCACTGTCAGGAATGTGGTTTGATCCTGATCGGTCGGTCCGACAAAAAGTTTTGCAGCGATCAATGCAGAGCATCTTTCCATAACCGGGAGTACAGCCAGAATTCAGAAAGCATCCGAAGGGTAAATAGGGTCCTGAAAAGGAACCGTTTTGTTCTTGAGAAGCTTGTGAGTCAGGGCAAATTCCAGATCCACAAAAAGAAGCTTGAAGAGCTTGGCTTCAACTTTGATTTCCATACCCATTCCAGAAGGATACAGGACGGATCAAAGATCATATTCTGTTATGAAACCGGCTATCATCGACAGAGTGGAGACGAGTACCGGATCGTAAGAAAAGAGCTTATTTGATCTTCAGGGTAAGAACCGGGCGCTTGGCATGATTCACCACATCCTCGGAAACGCTTCCAGCTAGAAGGCGGGAGAATCCTTTCCTTGCATGTGTGGGCATTATGATCATGTCGGCCTCTTGTTCTTCAGCGAAATAGATTATACCGTCTTCCTCCACGATGTCGCAGTAAATATGCTTCGACCAATTCTCCAGGGAATGTTTCTTCCCAAAGTCATCCATAAGCTTTTCCAGGCTCCTGGATGGGTGAAAATCATTTGGGGTATTGATCCTCAATAAAAAAAGCTCAGCTCCTATCAATTCCTGGAGGTCCTTTACGAATGGCATTACCTTATCCATTTCCTCACTGAAATCACTTGCGAAAACCATGCGTTTGGGCAGGTGATTGGAAATCTCTGATTTGAGGGTAATCACCGGAACAGGGGAATGTCTGACTACTTTTTCCGCATTGGATCCAACCAGCATTTCCTGCATCCCACTCGCACCCTTCGTTCCCATAACGATCAGATCTATTCCATCATGCTTGATCCGGTCCATTATGCTCCTGTATGGAGAATCGAAATAAACCTTTGGGTGAACCTTTACATTACCTTGAGAATGATCTAAGGACAGCTTTTCAAGCCTTTGTTTAACCCTGTCGATAAGGAGCTTTGTAAATATCTTTTCTTCTACAAACTGCTCATCTGACTCAACCTGTCCCATTACTCCTAGCGAATTGTAGCTTGCTGAGGGCGATTCAATTATATGCGATAACTGGATCTTTGCACCGGTTTTTTCTGCAAGATCCACCGCATAATTCAGTGCTGCATTCGCAAGAGGAGAGAAGTCCGTGGGTACGAGGATGTGGTTTACCATGGTTGTTAGGTTTCTTATTCGAAAGTAAAAAAAAGAAAAGCCAGAGCTGTGATTTTAGGCATGATAATAAATGATTAACCTCATCGGAGGGATTTGGGTTTAACCAGACATTTAAGAAAAGGAAGAAAATGAAGGAGTTAAGAAAAATCCTGGTCCCCGTGGATTTTAGCAGTAGTTCTACCAATGCCTTGTCCTACGGATTGGAACTGGCAAAAAGGTTTAACTCCGAGTTGATCATAATCCATGCGATCCATTATTCCGGAACCTTCCCCGACCCTCAGGCCGGAATGGATGTCAGGAAGATCGAGGAAGTCGAACAGGAGGCAAACTCAAAAATGGATGAATATGTCTCCAATATTCCAGAGCTGAAACAACAAAATTTTAGAAAGCTTATCGTTTCAGGGTTTGCAACAGATGTGGTCGCTGACTTCATTGAGGAAGATAGACCTGACCTAGTGATCATGGGAACCAAGGGTGCTGCAAAAGTCAACCAATACTTCCTTGGTTCCACCACTTCCAGCGTGGTTCACAGGGTGGATATTCCAGTCCTGATCGTTCCCGAATATGCCAAGTTTAAAGACCTGAAGAATGTCCTATTCCTTTTCGATATGGAGGGAATGAAGGATTTTGGAAAGCTGGATCTATTGAAATTTTTCTCCAGAACCTATCAGTCTTTTATCCATATTCTCTACGTCAAGGGAAAATACCCAACCAAGGATTTCAGTGGACTTGCGGTTTTAGAATCCTATTTCGATACCGTCAAACATGCCATTAGCAGCTCTTTGTTTGAGCACTTTCGAGCAGGAGTGAATGACTTCATTCAGGAAAACAATATCAATATGATCGCGATTCTGGTCAGAGAAAGAAATTTCTTTGAGAGGTTATTCCATATAAGCCATACCGATCAGTTGGCTTTCCATTCCGAGTTGCCCATTCTCGCAATTCCCGAATAGAAATCTAATCATCAAGTCCACAAACGGTGATGATGGTATCCAGGATCCGGTTATATATCAATTCCGGGCTCCCTGGATAACCTAGCCCCAATCCGCGATAGATCAGATATAGTCCGAAAAGAGTACCTACTATCCAGATTATCCGGTTGGACAACCCAGGATAAGAATTTCTCACTTTTTCAATAAGAGAAGGTAAGATCAATAAACCTGGGATGGTGCCGATGCCAAATCCCACCATGTATACCTGCCCTTCAAAGTAGCCTTGGGATGTCAAAGCACCGGACAAAGCCAAATATACCAGTCCACAAGGCAAAAGCCCGTTCAGAACACCTCCCAAAAAAGCTGAAACAGAATAAGAGTAATGAAAGGCCCTGGAAAACAGACCGGACATTTTTCCAGAGATCAGATATACATTTGAAGAGCCCCTTTTCAATCTCTTTTTGAATCCT
Source organism: Cytophagales bacterium (assembly GCA_028279065.1). Classification (GTDB taxonomy): domain Bacteria; phylum Bacteroidota; class Bacteroidia; order Cytophagales; family CCMP332; genus JANQHS01. The sequence goes on along the minus strand of JANQSY010000087.1, from coordinate 12,018 downwards.
GGAAATAGGAAATAAAGCAAAATGACAGTTCCCAGAGCTATTGAAATTGCTCCCTGAATTCCAGCCAAACTCAGGGCTAAGCCGACCGTGCTGAGCAGTAGTCCAAGAAAGGAGTAAGTCAGAATACGTCCGGCGTGATACCATACCTGCCAGGGGATAAATTGATAAGAAGGGAACTTGCGATGAACACTCACAAGTAGGGGACCACACATGGCTATGCAGTGTAAGCTCCCAATAAAACCAAGTAGAACTCCTGAAAGGATCATTTATTTTACCTGAACACTCTCTTCAGCAATATATCCTTTGCCCTTTTCGTACCAAGAGAGTTTTACCCGCCAGAAACCTGGATTCAGTGGCCTCACCTTTAGATTAATGGTGGAATCAGGCAATTCGGGGAGCCCAAATTTCTGGTCCAGTTTTGAGCTTGATGGCCGGTAAACCCAAACCGTTCCGGAATCGACCCTGGTAGGAAACCCCATCTTCAAAACCTGCCTTGATTCATTGATTTCCACCAGTATCGCATCGCCAAGGGAAAGATAGTTTTGCTTCTTTTTGCTTGAGGAATTTATATCTGTTTCCTCTTGATAGTAATCTGCTTTGACCATATTCAGGTCGACTGACATGGCCCTGAGAAAGAAATAGAGCATCATGCAGATAAATGCTCCAAAGACTATGACTATGCCCCAACCCCAATTCATGATGCTATTTTGATGGTGAAATAAATGTGGTTTTTTCTGCAGTAATGATCTGTCCCTCAGAAACAACTTCTATCTCGATTTCAGTCTTCATCCGGGAGAGTTCCTCTGCAGGAATCCTTACAAAGAACACTCCTTCAGTGGTACCCTGAGGAGGAAGTACAAGATTATCTTCCCCGATGAGGGTAATTTCTCCGGACTCAAAATCGGAGATGAGTCTTAGCTCTACCCCTTTTTCCTCAAAGGTTTTATTCACCAATTGAATATTGTAAAGGTTTCCTATGGTACCGTCATCATTCTTTTGAAATAGCTGGCCCGGAACTCTCAATACCGTAGCCTGGATCTCACTTCTTTGGGTCATTAAAAACCCAAACACAACCGTTAGGACCATTAGGACGAGGGAATAGGCAAGGACCCTGGCGGTAAACTTGAATCCTTTCTTGTTTTCGATCCCTTCCAATGAATCGAAGCGAATGAGGTTTTTTGGTCTGCTTACCTTTTCCATTACATCGTTGCAGGCGTCTATACAAGCTGTGCAATTGATGCATTCCATCTGTGTGCCGTTTCGGATATCAATTCCGGTTGGGCAAACCTGAACGCAAAGTTTGCAATCCACACAATCCCCTTTGTCTCCTTGATCTTCACCCTTTTTTATCTTGCCCCTGGGTTCACCTCTGATATTGTCATAGGCTACTACCATACTGTCTCTATTCAATAATACGCCTTGAAGTCGCCCATATGGACAAATAACAGTGCAGACGATCTCGCGAACCTTTGCAAAGACCAGATAGAATGTAGCCGAAAAAGCTATCAATGCAAGAAAACCCCATGCATGATCCAGTGGATTTGACTGAACAAGTGTATAGACCTCATCGATCCCGATCAAGTAAGCCATTACTACATGGCCCATGAAAAGGGAAATCGCAACGAACAAAAATTGCTTCAATCCTTTTTTGAAGATCTTTTTTCCATCCCAGGGTGCCTGGTCCAGTTTCTGTTGTTGTCGGAAATCACCTTCTATCCAGTATTCTATCTTTCGAAAGACCATTTCCATTAAAATGGTTTGAGGGCAGGTCCAACCGCAGAAAACCCTTCCATAGACCGCAGTAAAAAGGATGATGAAGACTATAAGGATCAAACCGGCCATAACCACCAGGTATATGTCCTGAGGCCAGAAAATATTCCCGAAAAAAATGAACTTCCTTTCTAGAATGTTTACAAGAAAAAACGGATTCCCATTAACCTTGATAAACGGCAGAAGTATGAAAGCCCCAAGCAGTGAATAGGCTACTATGCTTCTTCTAAGGTGCCAGGAACCGGAAGGTTTTTTTGGGTAGATCCATTTTCTGACATTCCCCTCAGCAACAGTGCTGGGTATGTTCCTGTATTCTTGTTTTAATTCCTCTTCTGAATAGGAGCTACTCATTTCCTGGATTTGATGGGCAAATATACATCGGCTTCAATCTGAATTAATGATTAATATCAGGCTTAGATTGATGAAACATTCATAACGATTTCTGAACTTAATTCCAGATTCTATTGTCTATGATCCCTTCCATTCTATCAAAATCTATCAATGAAAGGTTCAGATCGCTTGGAATAGAATCAGGGGGGATCAATGACTTTACCGGTGTAGCAGGTGGGTGCATCAATGATACCGGAATAATCCATTTTGATCAGAGAAATTACTTTGTAAAATGGAATTCCAGGAAAAGATTTCCTGAAATGTTTAAGAAAGAAGCAAAGGCTTTGGAGATGCTAGGTGAAGCATGCCCACTTAAGATCCCCAAACCTATTTTCTATGGAGATGAGGCGGATTACTCCTATCTGGTGATGGAATGGATCGAATCGAGGGGAAGAGTTGAACACTATTGGGAAACACTTGGTCAGGGCTTGGCCGAACTCCATCGGACCAAGTCAGAAAGATTTGGCTTTGAGGAGGATAATTTTATTGGGTCCTTGGAACAATCAAATACCTGGAATACGAATTGGTTGGAGTTCTTTTTTGAGAACAGGGTCAGAATACCTTTGGAAATGGCCATTGATGGGGGCATAATGGATCCTTCCGACCTAAAGTATTTGGAAAGGTTAAAGGATGAAATTGGGAACCTGTTTCCTGAGGGAGAAAAGCCTGCCCTGATTCACGGGGACCTGTGGGGGGGTAATATCATGAGTGATTCACTTGGTGCTCCTTGTATCATCGATCCGGCAATATATTTCGCCAACAGGGAGATAGAGATCGCTTTCACAACTCTGTTTGGGAGGTTTGGGGAGGATTTCTATTCAGCATACAATGAGTCGTTTCCCATGGAGTTGGGGTTTGAGAAAAGGATTGAACTCTATAATTTGTATCCCCTTTTGGTTCACGCCAATTTGTTTGGAGGTGGTTACGTGAACAGTTGTAGGCAGATATTGAAAAGATACTCATGATGAAAAATAAGATCGCCAGGACTTTTGAGGAATATTACAGGATCTACCGAGAAAGTGTCCAGGATCCGGAAGGCTTTTGGTCTGAAATCGCAAATTCCTTTGAATGGAGGAAGCCCTGGGACAAGGTTCTTGAATGGGATTTTATGAAACCCGAGGTTCAATGGTTTATAGGAGGAAAACTGAACATTACTGAGAATTGCCTTGATAGGCATCTAAAGCAAAAAGGGGATCAAACCGCAATTATTTGGGAACCAAATGACCCCAAACAACCTTCCTTACACATTTCCTACAAGGAGTTGCATGTAAGGGTTTGTCAATTTGCCAATGCCTTAAAGAATAACGGCATCGAGAAGGGAGATCGGGTATGCATCTATATGCCCATGGTTCCTGAGCTGGCTGTGGCAGTTCTTGCTTGTGCTAGAATTGGGGCTGTTCATTCGGTGGTTTTTGCTGGTTTTTCTTCCAGGTCCCTTTCAGAAAGGATCAACGATTCTACCTGCAAAATGGTGGTGACTTCTGATGGCGGATACCGTGGCGATAAGATCCTCAGACTTAAGGATATTGTTGACGAAGCCTTGTTGGAATGCCCTTCCGTTGAAAAGTGTATTGTGTTGGAAAGGACCGGGGAATCCATTGAAATGGAGGATGGCAGAGACATTTGGTGGGATGATGCAATGGAGGGAATGACCGATTTTTGCGAACCGGAAATCATGGATTCAGAGGACCTTCTGTTCATTTTATATACTTCTGGTTCAACAGGAAAACCAAAGGGGATGGTCCATACCTGTGGAGGGTATATGGTATATACCACTTATACCTTTTTGAATACTTTTCAGTATAAGCCAAATGAGGTCTACTGGTGTACCGCCGATATTGGTTGGATAACCGGTCATTCATACATTGTCTATGGACCTCTTTGTGCCGGAGCTACCACTATGATGTTTGAAGGAGTTCCCTCATGGCCAGATCTGGGGAGGTTTTGGGAGACAGTAGATAAGCATAAGGTCAACATTTTTTATACCGCCCCGACCGCTATCCGTGCACTTCAGAAAGCTGATCCGGCTCTTGTCGAAAAACATGATCTTGATTCCCTTAGGGTTCTAGGCACCGTAGGAGAGCCGATCAATGAGGAGGCATGGCACTGGTATCATGACAAAATTGGAAAAGGAAATTGCCCAGTGGTTGACACATGGTGGCAAACTGAAACAGGTGGTTTTATGATTTCTCCTATTGCCGGGCTCACGCCTACTAAGCCGGCATTCGCCACCTTGCCAATGCCTGGGGTACAACTTGCCATTATGGATCAGGACGGCAAGGAGGAGAAAGGAAACGTTGTTGAAGGAAGGCTTTGCATAAAATTTCCATGGCCTTCGATGGCCAGAACTATTTATGGAGATCATAAAAGGTTTTACGATACCTATTTTTCCGGTTTCTCAAAAAAGTATTTCACGGGTGATGGTTGCAGGAGAGATGAGGAGGGTTACTATAGGATCACGGGAAGGGTGGATGATGTGATCATAGTTGCGGGCCACAATCTCGGTACGGCCGAGATCGAAAATGCGATCGATGAGCATGAAAACGTTTGCGAGACTGCTGTGGTTGGATTTCCCCACGATATAAAGGGTAATGCCATCTACGCTTTTGTAAATACCTACCACAAGCCAAAAGATGAAGAAGCCCTAAAAGGAGAGATCCTCGACTTGGTGAGCAGGATCGTGGGTCCCATCGCAAAGCCAGAAAAGATAATGTTCGTATCCGGCTTACCCAAGACCAGATCGGGAAAGATCATGCGGAGAATTCTAAGAAAAGTGGCAGAAGGAAACACCCAGGATTTAGGAGATATATCTACTCTTTTGAATCCTGATATTGTTGAGGAATTAATTGATGAGAATATTCGTTGATAGGGTTATAAGAAAAATAGACCTTTGAACCGGAAACTTGACAGGTTCTTGAAATATGTGCTGTTTTAAAATCTTATTTCTCATTCTATAATTTTGTTTACGATTTAACCCTTACAATCAATATACTATGACACGAACATTACTTGTTTTTTTCCTTTCAATCCCGGTTTTACTTTTTGCGCAAAAAAGGAAAACCGAACCAGTGGCTGTTGACCGAGCCGAGATGAATGTATTGGAACCTCATGGATCCAAGATTCTCGGAAAAAGGGCCAATACCATTGCAAACCAAGGTACCTCACAAAACCCGCAAAAGGTATCGTCCACCCTGACCAAGCTTGGAGAATCTGCAAATCCGTTCACAAGTGCTTTTGGTTTCAGAAGTGCTCTTCAGTATGATCCAGATTTAAATATGGTGAGCTTTCCCTTTCGTCAGAATCCAACTTTCTATGGAAGTACTGGTTCCTCTGGTTTGATAAGGTATTCGTATTCCTCTGATGGAGGAGCCAACTGGACTAACAATAATGGAGTCCTATGGGACAACACTGTTGGAAATAACGGAAGATACCCTCAGGGATTTATCTGGAATCCATCAGGAAATACTGATCCAGCCCAGGCATATCAGGTATTTGTGGGTCCAACCCTTGAAGGCACGAATGGTGGCTGGGGAGGAGTGGCCTATGGTTCCCTTCAAATTTCCAATGCCGGTGGAACATCGACAGATCAGGGAGTCTTTGTCGACTCTTCGAATAGTACCAAGATCTACATTCCTGAAGGTGGTACGGTCGCAAATGGAAAATTCTGGGTTGTTGAGGCTTCTGCTGATGCTGTCCCTTCTCCTATTGTTTACAATGATTCCCTTGCCCTTTACGAAGGGGATATTCAGGGAGGAGCCCTTAATATTACAAGGAGGTCGATCTACTTTCCAACTCAAAATGATACCGACCCCCCTGCAAGTATGCAGATTGCATTTGCTCCTGATGGACAAACAGGATTTATCGTAGGACTTGGAAGACTTGATTCTGCGGCCTACCCTAAAAGAGCGGTGAACCTGCTATATATGAAGACTACAGATGGTGGAGCTACATGGGGTACCCCACAGGAATTTTACTTTGCAGATGATCCGGTCGTGATCAGTTCAATAGGGGATTCTGTATCTGCTACCAATATCGCTTCTGCTCAATTTGAGGTTGATGTGGTAGTTGACACTTTTGGAAACCCTCACACCCTCATGAATATTGAGTGGAGGCCTGACAATGATTATGGGTTTACCTACGTTGGACAGCCTTCCACCATGTGGCATGTTTATTCCACCGATGGGGGGACAAACTGGACAATGAACAGGGTAGCCACCACACACTTAAGGTATGGTGGATTGGGCACGGATCCTGATGATATGTATATGGAAAGCCGTCCACAAATGTCCAGGGATGTCACCGGAAGATATATAATGATGGGGTGGTTCGATACCGATACCACTATTTTCACCCCTCCAAGCCTTCCTCCATGTACTGGCTTTAGTTCCGGATTTTGCGGAAACTGTCAGCGGACACTCTATTATAGGGGTTATAATGCTGTTAAGGATTTCTATTCTGATTCAACACAATTGCTTTCCTCTAGTTTTGGCTTGATGACCTTTGAGTATATTGCTGATATGAGTATCAGGACCAATACAGGCATTGAAATTCCAATTCAATATCAACAACCTGAGTGGTATCTTCGTCCTCCTGGTGGAGCGACATGGCCAATAGTAGAGCATTTTTATGAAAGCGGTGTTATTGTTACCTATGAAGAATTGGGTGACACTTTGGCCACAGGGATCAAGGAAGTAAAAAATCTTGAAAAACTTGCCGTGTTCCCTAACCCCGTTGATGATCAGCTTAACATTGATCTTCAAAGTAGGATAGAAGGACCGATCACGGTTGAGGTGTTGAGTTTGCTGGGCATTAGAGCGATGGAAACCCAATACCACGATATCGGCGTCGGAGCCAATTTTTTCAAAGTGGATATGTCTTCCCTGGATAAGGGCGTGTATCTATTAAGGATCGGAGTTGGTGGTGAATACACTACCCGAAAGATCGTAGTCGAATAGAGATAAAGTTTGACAAAAAGAAAAGGGGGCCTTGGCCCCTTTTTTTTTGCCAATCTTGTTTGATTTTTTTTTGAACGGAAAAGCATGGTTTTGTAGTTATGGTATTATTGCGGTGGAATGACTGAAAGCTGATGTAGATCCCTTCATTGATTTCAATCCAATTGGTTGACTTCGGAGGGATTAAGAATTTCGGCCTATTTTGTTCCATTTAAAGAGGAAATCAGATAATTTTAAGCTTTAAACCAAACTTAATATGAAAAGAGTATTACTTGTTTCTTTGACCTTGATCTTCTCTGGTGCTGTTCTGGCACAGAGTGTCGGCAGGTTCACGGAGGTTCACTCCAATGAAAAAGCCAAGAAAGAGATGCTTTCCACTGATGGTATGACCCACCAGTTGCAGGTCCCAAGCACCAATGAGAGTGTGCTTAGGGTTGCCACCAGAACAACCATTGGTAATTCATCGAATCCATTCACCGGAGTAGGATTTAGATCGCCGCTGACCTATGACCCCGACCTTGGAGCCATGGTCCTTATTCACCGCCAGGATCCTGCTGTGACTGGAAATGGTGGAACCAGCGGTTGGATCACATACGGTATTTCTACTGACGATGGAGATTCATGGACCAGCCACAAGGCTATCCTATGGAATAACACAGCGGGAACCAACGCAAGGTATCCACAAGGATTCCTTTTGAATCCAGCTGGTAATACCGACCCAAATAATGCCCATGTTGCTTTTATCGGACCGACTCTTGAAGGTACCAATGGTGCAAGCTGGGGTGGTGTTGGTTATGGATCTATGTTGGTTAGCGATACTGGAACAGCTTCAAATCAGGTCCTTTTCACCTCTGATACTGGTAGTGGAAGGCTACAGTACATTCCTGATGGTGGAACTGTTGCTAATGGTAAAATCTGGGTTGTTGACGTTATTCCTGATTGGGGAGCCGGTGGAGGTGCTTATACCGACTCACTTGCCGTTTACGTTGGAGAGATCAACGGTAACCAGGTCGATTTCACAGAGACCAGAATTTACGAGCCACTTGTTGCTGGTTCTCCTATCTCAGGAGAGTGTATTGCTTTCTCTCCTGATGGAATGACAGGATATATTGGAGCTGTTGGTCGGGTTGATGCAGTAATGACACCTGATGAAGTTTACAGCATTATGTTCAAGAAGACCACCGATGGTGGAGCTACCTGGTCTTCATTTACTCAGGTTCCTTTTGATACCACTCAGATTATTGCTGAACTAGGACCTTCAGGTGGAAATCCTGTTTCTACTGCCTTTGATCTTGATATGGTAGTTGATAAGAATGGAAACCCACACTTCTACACCAATGTAGGATTTGGACCAGGTGCTGGTTATACCATCTTCGGAGTTTCAACTGGTATGTACCATGTTCACTCAATGGACGGAGGTGCTACCTTCAGATTCGATTCCATCAGAACTACTCATGATTTCAGGGGGTACTGGGGAGATGCTGCCAACAACATCAGTGAGGATAACAGGCCACAGATCTCAAGAGATTCCTCTGGCAGTTATATCATGATGGCTCACTTTGATGTTGACACCAACTTTGTTTATACCGACTGCGCTGGTGGTGCTGGAGGAAATGCTCCATGTGGAAACATCGACAGGTTGATCCACCTGGCTGGATACAACGTTGATAAGGATCTGACCACACCTTCGCTTCAGCAATTGGGAATGACAGATGCCTTTAACCTGGCTTTCGAAATGATCGCTGATGTATCTATTTCAACAAGCACAGGGGTTGAAGTTCCTTTCTCTTACCAGGTAATGAATGACAGGTCCAACTATGTTTCTCCTACAACCCACTATTATGAAACAGATCTTGGGTTTACGTATGAAGAACTGGGAGATACCCTAGCAACTTCGTTGGACGAATTGCCAGAAGTTTCTGACCTAAATATTTTCCCAAATCCTTCCAAGGGTACTTTGAATGTTGCGTTCAATGCTCATTCATCTTCGGTTGGAACAATTGAAGTCCTTAATCTTCTAGGACAGGAAATGAAGGCCAGGGAGTCAGTTAGGATCGGTGAAGGATTCAACAGATTCCAATTGGATCTCAATACTTTGAGCAAAGGTATTTACCTTGTCAGGTTGGGAACCAATGGAAACTTCTCTACACATAAGGTAGTTCTTGAGTAAGAGATTTTCTTAAAGAATTAAAAGGGGGCATTTGCCCCCTTTTTTTTTGCCCTTCCTTTCGGCGGCATAGAATTAGCCTAAATGAAAATCGATAGAACGTGATGAGGAGTAGTCCTTCTCCCATGGCTTCTTCTTTTCACCGGTATTGCTTTCCCTAACTACAGAGGAATGGCGGTACACAAGGAATGGTTTAGCCATGATCATTCTCAACAATACAAGCACCACAAAAAAAGGGGCCACTCGGCCCCTTATCTTTTGTACTCCACTTTTTATTCTATGAAGCTTCTTCTTCTGTAGCCTCAGGCTCTGCCTGAACCGATTCGGTAGCCTCTTCAACTGCTGGTTGACCCTCCTCCCTGGTATAGATCTCCCCTTGAGGATCTTTTGGGTTTGGAGGATTGGTGCCATAAAGAGTATAGATATAGGAAGAAACAGCAGACATATCCGACGGTGTCAATTGGTTCTGCCAAGAGATCATCCCTTTTTCAGGTACACCATATTTGACTGTACGGAAAATGTCCTTGATTCCTCCACCATGGATCCAATAATCATCGGTAAAGTTTGGGCCTACCCCTCCCTCGCCGAATTCTCCATGACAGACCTTACAGTCCTTCATATAAAGCTCCTTTCCTTGGGCCAGGAGAGATGCTTCATCAGAAAACTCAACAGTATTCTCATCGACAAGATTGGCTTGGGTTGATTTCCATTCTTCAATGGCCAACTCAGCCATTTTCACCTCATTGTTATATTCGGTTTCCTGATCCTGAATGATCCCGAAGGCATATACATTTAGAAGGTAAATTACTCCGAATCCAACGGTGATCAGGAAGAAGTAGGTCAGCCAAGGCGGCATTCCATAGTCCATTTCCTGGATTCCGTCGTAATCATGGTCAAGAAGCATGGATTCTCTTTCTTCCTTTTCTGAATAGAGCCGTCCGGTAATAAAGGTCTCTTTCAGTTTGAGCCACCAACCTTCGATCAAACCGATCGGCTCGACATATTCAATTCCCTCTGCCTTGGCTCTGAGCCTTTCGCTTTCCACCAGCATCATTCTGGCAAGGTTGATCAGGACCACAAGAGTGATCAAAACCAAAACCATTACCAAAGCAACCAAAAGCAGGACTGTACCTACCAATGGATCCATGTTTGCAAACATGCCGGATGCTGAATCCGTATCCCCACCTTCTTGGGCAAAAAGGCTTAATGGCATTAATGAAAGGATCAGTGCGCCCAATCCCATTAGTGATTTTTTGAAATAGAATTTGATCGATGATTTCATTTCTGTATTTCCTTTTTCGTTAAGGTAGTATTATCGTCCAGAGGAAGATTTTTCATCTTGTCGGTGAATTTTTTGTCCACTCTTAGTGCCCAAATAGAAACCCCAACAAAGAAGAGTGTGAATATTAGCAGGGATACTATCCCGTACCATTCAGCACCATCAACTCCATTAAACAAGTATCTCATTATTCAGTAACCAGGCCTGCCTGGGTTCCTTTTTTTATGTCTGTTCCCAGCCTTTGCAGATAGGCGATCAGCGCTACAACGTCCTTTTCGGGAGCTATCCCAAAGCCATCTGCCTCAAGGTTCTTCACGATCTGGTTAGCCTGGTTCATCATATCCTCATTTGCTTGTTCTTCATAGCCCTGAGGATAGGGTACTCCAAGACTTCTCATTGCAGAGATCTTGGCAGCTGTGCTGCTTGCATCTACGTCCTGGTCGAATAACCAGGGGTAGGCAGGCATGATTGATCCCGGAGAGATAGCGGTAGGTTCCAGCATATGGTGGAAATGCCACGAATCCGGATACTTTCCTCCAACTCGTTGTAGGTCAGGTCCTGTCCGTTTTGACCCCCATAGGAAGGGGTGATCATAAATGAACTCACCTGACTTGGAGTATTCTCCATATCGCTCTGTTTCCGATCTGAAAGGTCGTATCATCTGAGAGTGGCATGCGTTGCAGCCTTCCCTGATATAGATATCCCTTCCATGTAATTCCAAAGGTGTGTAAGGTTGAACGGACGCGATCTTGGGAACATTCGAATCGACAAAATTCATCGGGATCAATTCTATAATTCCTCCTATCAAGATGGCAACAAGGGTCAGCACAGTAAAGAAAACAGGCTTTCTTTCCCATACCCTGTGCCAGTATGAATCATGGCCCGAGAAGGTTGGATTCTTCTCTAAGGCTGGAGCTTCCGCTTCCTCATTGGCAAGGAATGATCCGGCTGAAGCCGTTTTCATCAGATTGTAGATCATTACGAAGACCCCGGCGAGGTACAATATGCCACCGACGGAACGAAGTATATACATTGGGATGATCTGGGTTACAGTTTCAAGGAAATTCCCATATTTCAATAAGCCCTCAGGCGTGAATTCTTTCCACATTAGACTTTGGGTAAACCCGGCGAAGTATAGAGGAACTGCATAAAAAATGATACCCAGTGAACCCAGCCAGAAATGGGTATTGGCTAGTCTTTCGGAATGAAGTTTGGTTCCCCACATTTTGGGTACCAACCAATACATCATTCCAAAGGTCAGGAACCCGTTCCAACCAAGTCCACCAATATGGACATGGCCCACGATCCAATCTGTATAGTGGGCAATAGAATTAAGGGTTTTCGTTGACAATAGTGGCCCCTCAAGGGTTGCCATACCATAACAGGTGAGGGCTACTACCATGAATTTCAAGATCGCACTCTCCCTTACACGGTCCCAGGCACCACGGAGGGTCAGCAAT
>JANQSY010000083.1 GCA_028279065.1 Cytophagales bacterium | reverse complement strand
CGAGGTAGTATCGTGACTCCCCTCAAGGACAGGATACTACCTCGATTGGTGTAATCTTCGGGGTTGGCGGTGAATACAAACTGGATATCCAATGGAAGTCGGATCTTGAATCCCCTTATCTGGATGTCTCCTTCCTGAAGGATATTGAAAAGAGCCACCTGTATCCTGGCTTGTAGGTCAGGTAATTCATTGATCACAAATATGCCCCGATGTGACCTGGGAACAAGACCATAATGTATTACCCTTGGGTCAGAATAAGGCAGCTTAAGGCTGGCTGCTTTGATCGGATCCACATCTCCAATAAGGTCAGCTACTGTCACGTCAGGCGTGGCCAATTTCTCCGTATACCTTTCCTCTCTTTTTACCCAAGTGATGGGGGTGTTATCTCCATGATCTTTGATGAATTCGGCGGTGGTGGTCAACAAGGGCTCAAAAGGGTCCTCATTGAGCTCTGAGTTCTTGACCACAGGAATGGCCTCATCCAGCAGGTTGACCAGCAACCTTGCGATCTTTGTTTTTGCCTGACCTCTAAGCCCAAGCAAGTTAATGCTATGCTTTGCAAGTATGGCCCTTTGCAATTCTGGAATGACCGTCTCCTCGTACCCAAAAACTCCCTCAAACACCTCAGATCCTTGCCTCAGTTTTCCAATGAGGTTTTCCCTCATTTCATCTTTTACTCCCCTGCTTTGGTACCCGCTTGCTTTAAGCTCACCTAGGGTTTGGATCTTTACTTTTTCTTCAGATTTAAGCTGCTGGTAGTTCATCAGAATTTCTTTCTCTTGTTTCTTTTAAAGTCCTGATAGATCAGATGACCCAGACCTTTCAGGCTTGAGTAATATGCTTTTCCCTGGTTGATCCTTGTGAATTCCTCTACAAAGGCTTTCAAATACGGATCAGAGGCTATCATAAAGGTGGTAACGGGGATGTTTAGTTTTCGGCATTGGGCGGCTTGTGTATAGGTCTTATTCAGGATCTTGGGGTCAAGACCAAAGCTGTTCTTATAATAATTGATGCCCTCCTTGATACAGGTCGGCTTCCCATCTGTGATCATGAAGATCTGCTTGTTATTGGTCTTTTTTCTGCGCAAGATATTCATGGCCAGATCGAGACCGGCAACCGTATTGGTGTGATAAGGCCCTACTTCAAGGTAAGGGAGATCCTTTATCTGGATCTGCCAGGCGTCATTCCCAAATACGATCACATCCAGTGTATCTTTTGGGTATCTGCTTGATATCAACTCCGAAAGAGCCATGGCCACTTTCTTTGCCGGCGTGATCCTATCCTCTCCATAAAGGATCATTGAATGACTGATATCGATCATCAGGACAGTTGAGGTGACGGTTTGATATTCCTTATCCACGACCTTCAGGTCACTTTCATTGAGTTTTAGCTCATCCAGACCGTGATTGATCTGTGCATTTTTCAGGGTATCAGTGAAGGAGATCTGGTCCGGTGAGTCTCCAAACTGAAAATCCCTGACTTCATAATTCAATTCGCCGTTCAAGCCAGATTGTGGAACCCTGTGGTCTCCTTTCGCTGATTTTTTCAATTGCCCGAAGATCTCCTCCAAAGCACTCTTCCGGATCTCGATCTCGGATTTGCCGGTGAGTTTAAAAGTTCCATTTTCAGGATTCTCCTCGATCAAACCCTTCTTTTTCAGGTCTTCAATAAAATCACCGATCCCATATTCCCCATTGGTAAGACTATATTCCCTGTCAAGATTGGTGAGCCATGCCAGGGCCTCTTCAACATTTCCCGAGGTGATAACAATGAGTTGTTGAAATATCGAGTTCAGGCCCTCGAATCCACTTTGGAGTCCTTTTTTTGGAGGTCTATATTTTGAAAACCGAAATCCGCTCATTTTAAACTCTTAAGATCAAACGAAGTAATGCCAATGCCCTTCCTTAAGCAATAGGAATATGTCTCCCTGATTACAATGAACGATTTTCTGAAAAAGTTTGTATGAACTGGCATAAAGCTTGAAATAGCTGTTGCAACAATAATTAAAACCAAAACCAAAAGGATCTTGTTCTATTCCACAAAAATCGGATTAAAAAATTCCACTTTTTCGGGGTAAGCAAATTCCTAAATTTAGCTTTGAAAAATAATGGATAGCACAGCAAATATCTGGTTCCTGGAGAACATCAATCTCCACAACATTTTCTGTTCAAAGAAAATGAAGACCTCTGGGGTTTATAACAAGAACAGCTATAACAAAGGGGAGTTCATTTACTTCCCAAATGAACCGAGTGAAACAATTTATTTCATCCATCAGGGGAAGGTGAAGATCGGGTCTTATTCGAATGATGGCAAGGAGATCATAAAAGCGATCCTGACCAAGGGCGAGTTGTTTGGTGAGCAGGCACTTATCGGAGAGGAAAAGAGGAGTGATTTTGCTCAGGCCCTTGTAAATGATACCATGCTTTGTCCGATTTCACTTAAGGAGATGGAGATGATCTTACTGGATAACAAGGATTTAGCTCTAAAAATCACCAAGATTATTGGACTAAAGCTGAAAAAGACTGAACGAAGGCTAGAATCTTTGGTTTTTAAGGATGCAAGGACTAGAATTGTTGACTTCATCAGGGAAATGGGAGAGGAAATGGGCAAGCGCGTAGGTTTCGAAACCCTGATCAAAACGAATTTAACCCATCAGGATATGGCGAATCTGACCGGTACCAGCAGGCAGACTGTGACCACCGTTCTGAATGAGTTAAAGGACAAGAATGTTATTAATTTCGACAGACGAAGGATCCTGGTTCGAGATATGGAATTATTGCAATAAGATCTTTCAGGCCACCAGCACGAATTCCAAACCAGGCCCCTAACGCACAGGCCGGAAACTGAAAAGAGATTTCTCCTTTCGTCTTGGAAGTGCTAAATCCAAATCCCGCAATTTTTTCGAGCTCTCCTAAATTGTTCTCTTTCAATGTGTTGATAGTTGAAGGGAACGGATTCATAGATTGACAAGATTCGCTTATAAATCAGGTTTGAAACGACATATTTTTTACAGCTACCTTAACTAAGGAAATCTTTTATCATGAGTGATGGCCCCCTTAAACAAAAAAGTCTGGATTTTGCCCTTGAGGTAGTAAAAACATACAAACTGTTAGCCCACGAAAAAAGGGAGTATGTTATGGCCAAGCAATTCCTCAGATCCGGAACGGGAATTGGGGCATTGGTAAGGGAAGCAGAACAAGGGGAAAGCAAAGCAGATTTCATTCACAAATTGTCTATTTCTCTAAAGGAGGCCAACGAAACCGACTACTGGATTACTTTGCTTTACAAATCCGATTACCTGGATAAAAGCCAATTTTCAAACTTATCCAATTCCATAAGGGAGTTACTTAGGTTATTAACTTCAATCATAAAATCCTCAAAAGCCAATCCAAGAGGAGTAAAAAAATAGCCCCTGATTCAATCAAAGAAGAAAATTGCCATCTGTTAACTATCATCTGTCAACTTTCCATTCTCCGTTTTCAGTTTTCGATTTTCAGTTCCTAGTTTTCCTTTTTTCATGAAACGCACCCTTGAATTCAGGATCGTCCCGCCTTTTGATCCTATCGGTTTCGCGCTCAATTTCAATGATCTCAGATTTGGGGGTTTTGGTGATCTCAACTTCCTCCGGAATATTTGAGATCGGGATCTTCATTTTGATAATCTCTTCAATCTTTTTCAGATGAAGTTGTTCCGCCTTGTTGGCAAAGGTTACAGATCTTCCTGCTCTTCCTGCCCTTCCGGTTCTTCCGATCCTGTGGACATAATCCTCATATAAAGTGGGAACATCAAAATTGATAACCAGGCCAACATCTTCGATATCAATCCCCCTGGCGCTAACATCAGTGGCAACCATGTAATTGGCCTCACCTGAGGAAAAAGCCCTGATCGAATTTATCCGGGAGTTTTGGCTTTTGTTCGCGTGCAATACACGCACATCATCCTTGATGATCTTTTTAACTTCTTCTGAAACCTTGTTCACATTTTGCCTGGTTCGGCAAAAGATCAGGGTTTTCTGCTTTTCCTCATGACCCAATACAAAGGACAATAAATGCAGTTTTGAAGCAAAATTAGGAACATGATACCCCGATTGCGCAACAGTCTGCGCCGGGGTGGATTGGGGAGTTATCTCTATCCGTTCGGCGAAGTCTATGAACTCGGCAGAGAAGCTTTCAACGTACTCTGGAAAGGAAGCTGAAAACAAAAGGTTCTGCCTTTTTCTGGGCAACCATTCCAACAGGGTTCTGATCTGGGGTTTAAAGCCCATATCCATCAGTCGATCAGCCTCATCCAAAACCATCGTTCCCACGGAACCCAAATCCACCCTTTTATCTCTGTACATCTCCATTAACCTCCCTGGCGTAGAGATCAACAGATCACAACCCCTTTCAAGGGCCTGCCGTTGCTCTGTGAGCCTCGTCCCCCCGTACAAACCTACCACCTTCAAATCGGTGAATTGAGAGAACTTCTTGGCTTCTCTCTCGACCTGGATAGACAATTCCTTGGTGGGAACCAAGACCAAAACCCTTGGATCAATGCCTTGATTGAATTTCAATTTCATAATTATAGGCAAAAGGTAGGCAGCCGTCTTTCCGGTCCCCGTCTGGGCAATTCCAATGACCTGCTGACCATTCAATACCCTGGGGATCACCTTGCTCTGAATGGGGGTAGGCTCCTCATAACCTGCCTCTTCCACTGCCTTGAAGATCTGTGGGTTGAGTTTGAATTTTTTGAATGCCCCAGCCATTATTTCAAATATCCACGATTTTTGGAATTCCTTCTTAATCAGAGCGTGGCTTGATTACATTTGTGGCATGCGCTACTTCCTGGAAATAGCATATAAGGGAACTCATTATCATGGGTGGCAGATCCAGGACAACGCTCTCTCCGTTCAGGAGGTCCTTAACAATTGTCTTTCGGAATTGATCAGTGAAGAAACCACTACCATCGGTAGTGGGAGAACCGATACAGGCGTACATGCTCTCCAGCAGTTTGTACACTTTGATTCCCAAAAGGAGCTTTCGATCAGGAAGCATCTACATGCTCTTAACGGTATGTTGCCAAAGGATATCGTTGTAAAAAACTTCCAAATAGTAGATGATAATGCCCATGCCAGATTCGATGCTACCGAGAGATCTTACCTGTATAGGATGAGCTTTACAAAAGACCCTTTTCGCCATGGTCTGATCTCCTACTACTCCTTTAAACCCGACCTCGGTTTGATGAACAAGGCAGCTGAACGAATGCTGGGGGAAGGGAACTTTGCATGCTTTTCCAAGGTCAGAACCCAGGTCGATAATTTTGTCTGCGATATACGATCAGCCAGATGGCAACGCAAAAAAGATGAATACCATTTCCATATCAGCGCCAATCGCTTTCTGCGGGGAATGGTAAGGACGATGGTTGGAACCATGGTAGAGGTAGGAGCTGAAAAAATTCCCCCTGAAAAAATTGATGAGATCCTGGCATCAGAAGACCGAACCAAGGCCGGGCCTTCTGCTCCCCCGGAAGGACTCTATTTATCAAATGTGAAATATCCTGATGGATTTTTTAAATGAGGAATGTGGAATTAGGAATTATGAACGGTTTTTTTCGAAGAAATGATAATTGATTTGAGTATACGGTAAACCTCATCAGCTCTTTTAAAAAGGGAATTAAATGACTCGTCATCCAGATATTCTAAATCATTTAACAATTCAATCCAGTAGATCAATTCAGCACATTCTTTCTGGGAAATGTACATTTTGTGAATGAAGTCGGGCTTGCTCTGAGCATTTAAAGCTTCCCTCACATTTGCTCCAACTGAGGTTCCAGATCTTAGAAACTGCTTGCTCAATACATATTCCCCATTGGAAAATAAATACTTGGCTTGCATTACCACAGCCAAGGCAAGTTCATAGGACTTGCCATGAATAGGATTACCTGTTTTCAACACATTTCAATTCAATAAGGCTTAATGAATTTATAACTTTCTTCCTGATCATTCCTAATTCCTAATTATCCGATTGGATTTCCGTTTAGGTCGGTGGTCAAGATCTCCGTCATATAATCAAAGTAAGGTCTGATCTTCTTCCAACCCTCGCTGACGGTTTTCGGAAACGCCTTATCAAGAACTTCCTTATCTGAAAATTCATGCCGGAAATAGAAGCTCTTGTGTTGGATCAGATCCAGAGCCGGATCATCCTTCTCAAATCCCTTGGGAGCCGTCTTGAGCCTTTCACCTTCCATGCTTCCGTAATAACCCTTGAATGAGGCCTTGTTGATGATCTTTCGAAGGGCATCCGGATCAAGTGACAATTGTTTTCTGATGTGCAGAAGATCTGCCGGTTCCGGTCCATAGAAACCCCCAAGGATCACTGTCCGGCCTGATTCCAAATGCATATAATAGGTGCCTCTTCTCTCCTTGCCCGATCGATAGATGGCAACGCGCCAATAAGGATTGTACGGGGTCTTGTCTTTTGAGAACCGCACATCCCTGTATATTCTGAATATTTTGGATCTATTCGTATCGATCTCGTCATGGGACTGCATATTTACCATGATCTCCTGGACCAGATCCTCAAATTCCTTTTTTGACTCAAGGAATTCATCCTTATGCTCCTTGAACCATTCCCTGTTGTTATTCTTTTTTAGCCTTTTAAAAAAGTCGAACGTCTTTTTCATCTCAATTGATCATTATGGGAAATTCAAGTTAATCAATTGAGCAGATTGAATTGTAGGAGACAAAGTGAACCCTTCAAAATTAAATTTGTTGGATATTGGAGACTTCAGCAGTTTCGCCTTGCCAGATATTAACTGTCCAGCTTAATACTTGAGTGCAGCCGACGATAACGCCCAAGGACCTCGGGGTAACCTGATGGATATCAAGATCCTGAAAAGGGTCTTTAGCTATGTGCGCCCATACAGGGGATTATTTGGCCTGGTTGTCTTTCTGACGATCTTTTCTGCAGCTATTGCTCCAGTCCGGCCCTACCTTATCAGTCACATGATCGATAACCATATCGCAAACGGGGATATCAGGGGATTGATCAATATGACCTTCATCTTAATTGGAATTCTCATCCTTCAGGCCTTGGCTCAATATTTCCACACCTATACATCGGAGTCACTTGGTCAAAGTGTGATAAGGGATCTAAGGACACAATTGTATCAGCACATCATAAGAATGAGAGTCCGGTTCTTTGATAACACGCAGATCGGCCGTCTTGTCACCCGGAACATTTCCGATATCGAAACCCTAAGTGACATTTTTTCCCAGGGGTTCGCTGCAATTGTTGGAGACCTTCTGCAATTGGTATTTATCCTTTTCATCATGTTCTATACCAATTGGAAGCTTACCCTTGTAAGCCTTTCCATGCTGCCCCTCCTACTTATCAGTACCTATGTCTTTAAAGAGAAGATCAAGAAGTCATTTAATGAGGTCAGAAACGCGGTTTCAAGACTTAATGCCTTTGTTCAGGAGCATATCACCGGAATGTCTGTTGTCCAGATCTTCAACAGTGAGAAAAGGGAATACAAAAAATTTGAGAAGATCAACCGGGAACACCTCAAAGCCAATTTGAGATCAGTCAATTATTATTCGATCTATTTTCCCGTCGCTGAGGTCATAGGGGCCGCGGGAACGGGCCTACTTGTTTGGTATGGAGCTAAAGGAATTTTGGTTGAGGAAGTGACTCTGGGAGTACTCATTGCATTCATCATGTATATCGCTATGTTTTTCAGGCCCATCAGAATGATCGCCGACCGATTCAATACACTTCAGATGGGAGTGGTCAGTTCGGAGAGGATCTTTCGTCTTCTGGATAGCGACGAGCAATTACAAAACACTGGAAACTTTGCTCCGGAAAGGATCAACGGTCAGGTTGAATTCCAGAATGTGGTATTTGGCTACGATCCCGAAAACCCGGTTCTAAAGGGCATTTCATTTGAGATCAAAAAAGGGAATTCAATGGCCATTGTTGGCCCAACAGGGGCTGGGAAAACCTCCACGATAAACCTTCTGAATAGGTTTTACGATATTCAAAAAGGCAACATCTTAATTGATGGCAGGGACATCAAGGATTATGATGTCTCAGTATTGCGAAAACATATCGGACTGGTACTGCAAGACGTGTTCCTTTTCTCCGATAGCATTTTGAATAATATCACCTTAAAAAACCCTGATATTCCATTTGAAAGGGTTTTGGAAGCCTCAAAATTTGTCGGTGCAGACGGCTTTATTCAAAAGCTGCCTGGCGGATATGACTATAACGTAATGGAGCGGGGAGCCACCCTTTCTGTAGGACAAAGACAACTGATCTCTTTTATCAGGGCCATGGTATATGATCCGGAGATCCTAATCCTTGATGAAGCCACATCATCCGTCGATGTAGAAACAGAAGAACTGATCCAGGAAGCAATTGAGAAAATGATGAAGGGACGAACCTCGATGATCATTGCTCACAGGCTTTCAACCATAGAAAAAGCGAATGAGATCCTCGTCATGGATCATGGAAAGATCGTTGAAAGAGGACAACATATTGATCTTTTGAAACAAAATGGGGTTTATCGTAACTTGTACGAGCTTCAGTTCAAAAACGTACCTGAATTGCAATGAAAATATCGAATAAGTGGCTTGTTATCGGCGGCATTTTCCTCATCCTGTTTGTCATCACTTACGAATTTCTACAACACCATCATGAGCCCGATATTACCATCCATGAGGAGCCGGGTTTTACGATAATCGGTAAATATTATGAAGGAGGGCACCGATCATCCAAGCTGAGATCACTTTTCAGGGAGATGGATAGCCTCGTGGGGGCCCATTATCGAGAGGGGATCTCCGCCGCGGTTTTCTATAATGACCCAAGGAAGGATGACAAGGACGGACCGCTCAAGGCTTTCGTTGGTGTTATTCCCACAGACACCACCCTGCCTGCACCTCCAGGATGGGAAAAACGTAAGGTCTCGCCTACCCATGTTCTTAGGGCAAGGATAGAGCATACGGTATTTCAGGTTCCATTAAAAGTTTACCGGCTCTTGGAGGATCATGCGGAGGAAAATGATTATGAACTCGGGGAATTCTCAATTGAGCGGTATCAGGGAGATAGCGTTTTGATCCTGGAAATAGCAGTTACAGAATAATGCAAAAAAGATTAACCAAATCACTGACCGACCGGGTTTTGTTCGGGGTTTGTGGTGGCTTAGCAGAATACCTTGGCTGGGATTCAACCCTTGTTCGCGTGATCTTTGTGATTCTTACTTTGGCTGGAATTGGAAGCCCCATCCTCATTTATGTTATCCTGGCCGTTGTAATGCCCTAAACCTTAATGGAGAATACTCAAGATTGGTATCAAAGCTGGTTTGATACTCCCCATTACTCCCTGTTATACCGGAAACATGATGATGAGGAAGCGGGAAAATTGATGGAGGCTCTGGTAAAAAAATTGGATCCTCCAAAAGACGCTTTCATTCTTGACCTGCCTTGCGGAGAGGGCCGACATGCTGTTCAGATCCATAAGCTTGGATTCCAAGTTCAGGGCATGGACCTAAGTAAGACTCTCATAGACCGGGCAAAATTGAAAGAAACCGAAGGCTTGAGTTTCAAAGTTCATGATATGCGCAGAGCAATTCCAAAAGAGACCTTCGATCTTGTTTTGAATCTATATACCTCCTTTGGATACTTCAAAACAGAAACAGAGGACCTAAAAATGCTAAACTCGATCCATGCCGGACTAAAGAAAGGTGGCACCATGGTTCTTGATTTCCTCAATATGAACAAGGTATTGCCGAACCTGGTAGAGTTTGAAGTAAGGATCATTAATGGGATACGGTATGATATCAGACGTAAACTGGAAAACAATTTCCTTTTCAAAAGGATCACCGTTAGTGAGAAGATCAAGTCTTTCAACTATTTCGAAAGGATAAGGATCCTGGGCCAAATTGAATTCGCTGATCTCTTCAAAAAGAGTGGATTTAAGTTGAAGGAAATCCTTGGAAGCTACGAGTTGGATACCTTCAATCCGGGGGAGTCCGACAGAATGATCTTTATCTTAAAAAAAGAATAGGGTGGTTGGAATAATACTTTTGTTTCTGTTCGCATTTGTCCCTGGAATGTTCATGGTCTCCAGGGAGACCTTTACCAGAACCCAGTTCAAGTTCATCCTAACCTTTAGCGGAGCTTACCTTTTAACCTTAATCTGTTCGCATTTGCTTCCGGACCTTTTTTCTAGAACCGGGCATAACCATGAAGTAGGTGTTTGGGTTGTCATTGGCCTTTTTGGCCAAATGGTTTTGGAAGGTTTTACAAAAGGGGTTGAGCATGGTCATGTTCATTCAAACCATAATTCAAAAAATAACAACGGGCTTATTGCAGGCATTTCGATTGTGCTTGCCTTATCAATACATGCCGTGGTGGAAGGAACCATGTTGGTGCAGACCATTAGAATCACTCATGACCTGGAGTGGTATGGCCTGTTAGGTGGGATCCTGGTTCATAAGGTTCCAGCCTCAATTGCCCTTGCAATGGTCCTTAAATCCAGATTGGATTTTACCCGTGTAGCATTGTTCTTGATGATCTTCTCCCTGATGAGCCCTTTGGGATTATATCTTGGTGATTACCTGCATCAGGAGAACATCCTAAGTTTTGATGGTCTTCAAATCCTATTCGGCCTGGCAACAGGAAGCCTTTTGTATATTTCATTTACCATAATCTTTGAGGCCCGAAAAGATCACGGCTTTAGGCTAAAAGAGACCCTTCCGGCAATTTTGGGAGCCCTGGTAGCAATTACCATGAATTGGGGGATACTCTAAGATTCCCTTCCCAATACCTTTGTGCTGTGAAAAACTGAAAACGCTGTTTTTATATGAGAAATTTACTACTCTCTTTGATCGCGCTAATCGGCTTCAGTTCAAGTTCTTTTTCCTCTCATCTGTACGGAGGAGAGATTACAATCAACCATATCTCAGGTTATGATTACGAACTGAAGGCAACCCTATACGTTGACTTTAGCGGGATTCAGGCTCCCGGTAGCATTATTGTAGATTCATATTCCAAAGCCAACAATGCTCTCATGCATAGTTGGACACTTCCCCATGTGTCTACTGATACGGTGCCTAAACTCAGTCCAAATTGCATCAATACCTTTAATTATATGACCGGAATACTCCATTATTCCGACACCATTGTATTGGATTCTGGGTATAACAATGCCGCTGGCTACCTTTTTGCATACAGCAATTGCTGCATGGCTGGGAATGTAATGAACCTTACAAACCCTTCATCAAACGGGATCACCTTAGCCTTGGATTTTCCTGCTGTTCAAAAAACAGGTGCTCAGTTTTTAAACAGCTCTCCTACCTGGGCACCGATCTTTCCCGACCTGGCCTGCTTAGGGATTCAAAAGACTATGGTAAATCAAGCCATGGATCCTGATGGAGATTCATTATCCTATGAATTCTACGCGCCTTTTTCCGGAAATTACCCTAGTGGAGGGACCTTTGCCCCTGTAACCTTCGCTCCGGGTTATTCAGCTACCTCTCCAATGAATTCAATCAGTCTGAATAACACCAACGGAGATATTACAATGAACCCATCCACAATTGGTGTTCATTCCTTTGGGGTGAAAGCCATGGAATACAGAAATGGCAACCTCATTGGAACATCCTACAGGCAATACCATATGGCTGTAGTGAACTGTAATTCAAATATTGCTCCAAGCAGCCAATTTGTGGGGGTAAGTCCTACGGGAAGCTTGGTCAACGGAAACAATATCACCTTCGGGGGTGGCCCCGGTGAGATCATTTTCAAGGCTTGGGATTCAAACTTCAGCCCCGCTAGTCCTGAAACGCTCAGTTTTTCAGCTGACATTAGCGGCTGGGGTTCAGGAGTAAGCAGTTTTTCGGTAAGCAGTTATCCTTTGGCTAGCGCCACAGATACGGTTCTGAGTTCTATATCCTTCTTACCTGATAGCCTTACCCCTAATGTGATATCTGTTGATATCATAACCCATGACAATGGTTGTGGTGACCTGACCGATACCCTTCATTTCGATGTCACCTTTATCGGATATCCTTCAGCTGGCATGTCCGGTTCCACTACGGTAAATGTCTTAACTACAGGAAGTACTGTTGACCTTATCACTCACCTGGGAGGCAATCCAGACCCAGGAGGAGTATGGACAGACGATGACAATACCGGTGGCCTTAACGGAGGAATTCTAATAACAGATAATATTCCGAATGGAACCTATCGTTACACTTATACTGTCAATTCTCTCAACTATCCAAGTGTCAGCAGCCACGTGGACGTAACGGTGAATAATACAATGCTTGGTCTGTTTGGGTCAAAAAGAAATGGAGAGCTAAAGGTTTTCCCAAATCCAAGCAACGGCACATATAACATTTTGCTCCCCGACAATTTCGACCCCAATTCAGCTTGGGTCTATGATTTGATGGGAAGGAAGGTTTTCGATTGCCCGATCTCCAAGAATTTACATGAGCTAGACCTTAGAAATCTGGCCAAAGGTGTTTATAGGCTTGAGATCAGAGGGCAAGAAACCCTGCAAGCAACTTTGATAAAAGAATAAGAATCCCCCGGCATGACCTTTCGCCGGTGATAGCTTTTTGCATTATATGATCTCCTCTCGTTTTAGTTGATTGAAATGGTATGCAAAATTCTTAATAACCAACCGGGAAGGCATTTGCACACACAGGCCTTGCAAGAGGTTAAAAGAGTTCCTATTCCAAGGTGTAAAACCTTACTCTTGGAAACCCGAGTTTCTGGATGTACATCCTTGAGTTTGAAGAATCGGGTTACAAGGAAAGACTGATTCTTGAGTAAGTTAAACTGGTAGAAACCCCCTGCTTGATCCCAGTGAGCAGGGGTTTTTTTATTTATTCCTTTTTCGATTTACTAATTTCAAGGGGTCATGGAACTAAAGATTATTTAGCGGCTTGATAATAGAATACATGATACTCTTGTGCTCAAAGTCTGGTTCTTCAACTCCTCAAATGCCGGAATAGGAGGTGTTCACAGGTATCCCTTATTCGGACAAACATCTATCAATCTCTTTTCCCTTTTGAATGGAAATCCACTCACAAATGGGACTTGGTTGGACCTGGATAGCAGTGGTTTGATCAACAATGGAAACTTCGATGCTTCCATGGTCAGCAGTCCTTCTGTTGTTAGGGTAGCCTATCGGCAAAT
>JANQSY010000081.1 GCA_028279065.1 Cytophagales bacterium | reverse complement strand
CAGATAAGGAGAGGCAGTACTTGGAGAAGCTAATAATGGAGTGAGTTTAAGATCATTTTTGCCATTCAAACGTTGGCCTAACTCTTAAAACTGATATTCTCTGTCGAAGCGGGACTTATGCCTACCATTGGTCGGTTTCTTAGACTCGATAAAAGATGGAAGGGGTCGCAGAAGAAATGTAAGATTGATCCAATGATTTGTAGATCGAAATAAATCAAACATCCTTTTTGCATTCCTTTGAATCAATTGCCTGGAGTTTTCCATTTGTTAACCAGATTGAATTTGAAACCAAGAGTAAAGATTTGTTGCATAGAAAACATAGCAGAGGCCCAAATGGCCATTAATTATGGGGCTGCAGCTATTGGGTTGGTCAGTCAAATGCCAAGCGGCCCAGGAGTGATTGGAATTCAAAAAATTAGGGAAATCGCACAATGGATCCCTCCCGCAGTATCTTCCTTTTTGTTAACCAGCCAAACAAAGTCCAGGGAGATAATTTCTGATTATGAACAGGCTCAAACGACTACGATTCAGCTGGTTGATGAGCTAGAGTCCAATGAATTGGAGGTACTAAGAAAGAGTCTTCCAAATGTAAAGCTGGTTCAGGTCATCCATGTAATTGACAATTCCAGCGTGTTAAAGGCCATTGAAATATCCAAATATGTAGATGCAATTCTCTTGGATAGTGGAAACCCCAATTTGGCGATCAAGGAACTGGGGGGTACCGGCCGAACTCATAATTGGAAATTGAGCAGGGAAATAAGAGAAGCTATAAATATTCCTCTTTTTTTAGCTGGGGGTCTTAATAAGGACAATGTCAATCAAGCTATAAGAGAAGTGGAGCCTTTTGGAATTGACTTATGCAGTGGAGTTCGAACAAACGGAAGCTTAGACGAAGAAAAACTAATGAATTTCTTCAATTCCGTTAGTTGACTTTTGAGCATGAAATGCCTTTAAAGCCGTTTTCTGTTAATGCTTTGACAAGGTAAAGAAGCTTACATATTTCTCAGTTCCAAGAACTGATTCAGGATAATCACCTGTTTCTGATTTGAGTAAGCTGAAGCCGGTTCCTGATATAAGTTCGGAAATATCCCTTTCTGAAAAATGCTGGGTCCAAAAACGGTAGGTTTTTATCTTATCATTATCTGATACAACAATATGCTGATAAAGAATGACCTTTTCTGCAGGATATAGAAAACTATTGGATAAGACCATATATGGTTTGTTGGACCAAAAACCATCTTTAGCTATTTCCCAATTTAAGGGAGTCACCTTCGCTTCTAGGTCCTTATCATTTATTACATCAAAAATGAACAGTCCATTTGGCTTTAAGGCTTGATATATCTTCTCAAGAATAGTCCGTTGTTCGGCAGGATTCAAGACTCCAAAGTCCGTATAAACCATGAATACAAGGTCATACCTGTTTGGGGAAAGTTTAATGTCCAGGTAATCTGAATTAATATATTCTATTGTATGGGATCTTTCTTTGGCCTTTGACCTGGCGTAGTCAAGTGAATTTCTTGAAATATCTATTCCTGTAACATCATGCCCCTTTTCGCATATTTTTTCGCAGTATAGACCAGGGCCACAACCAAGATCAAGAACGGTCATTTTTTTTGTTGGGCATTGATTTAGGATCCAATCAATTGTGGATTTGATAGAGGATTCCTTACGACTTGCAAGATCCACCTCTTGGCTCAAATGGATATCCAATAATTGTTTGGAAATGTGTGGATCATCCCACATGAACGAATTTCCTTTTTCGTAAATGCGAGGCGATGTGGTTGCTTGCATTAACTCTCTTATAGACATATCAATCTGGCTTTACTGTATCTGATCAGTTTAGTATTACCCAATTTTAGGAATATGCGAAACAATTTCCCTAACAATGATATTTAGGTCTTAATTGGATTCTTAGTTGCAAGCTGCTTTTTTGTGGTTGAGAAAATCTAGGGTTTAATGAAGCTAATAAGAGGCTATTATTATGATTCACTTGCCACAATAATAGGAGCCCACCTTGGCTAAATCGATGAAAACCGCGTTTCTCAAATTCTGGTTATGGGCTGATAGCTACATCTCAATCCCCCACCGAAGTAGTTACCTTTTTTAAAGGGGATCTTAATCACCTCTATTCCCATATCCTGAACTCTTTCGATCACATCAGGAAAATGATCGATTAGGATGACCGTTCCAGGGTTAACAACGACTCCATTTGTTGCCATTATTTGTGCCTGCTCGGGTTCCACTTCTACCCACTCCCTGTTTTTTAACCTGGCAGGAAGAGCTTCAAAATCAACAAAGTCTTCTTTGCAGATGATTCCCAGGTTTTCATTAATCAGCATCATGGCACAATCCAAATGAAGAACATTGGAGTTCAAGGGTATTTTATGGACTGTATAATCACTTCCAAGTTCGTTTCTTAACCATTCAATTCCCCGGTCATTGCTAGCATTTCCGGTCATCCCTACGTATACGTGATATCCATCGACGAAGACATCCCCTCCTTCCAGATAGGCATTTTCTTCAGGGTAACCAGGCTTATTCGGTGGCATACTGACAACTTCTCCTTCATAGGTTTTTGCTAACTCAAGAGCGATCCTTCTATAATTTCCGGTTTCCTGTCTT
Source organism: Cytophagales bacterium (assembly GCA_028279065.1). Lineage (GTDB taxonomy): Bacteria > Bacteroidota > Bacteroidia > Cytophagales > CCMP332 > JANQHS01. The sequence goes on along the minus strand of JANQSY010000081.1, from coordinate 36,385 downwards.
CTTCCTTCAAAGTTCATATTGGTCACAATGAACTTGTTCCCTACCGTGATGATTGGGTCCCTTGAATAGCACTGGGTGGTCATTGTTATGGCGAATTCAATTTCATCCGGTCTCCTGACCTTTACCCCTAAAGATTCAAGTGTCTTAACGAGGTCTTCCTGCTCCTCATAGTATTCTTGGTCATCCTGAGGATATACATCTGATAGTAATTGGTTTTCGGCTTTCTTTAAATAATCCCAGGCATTTAAAGGAATATAAGGGAACATTTCCTTCATCGATTGGTCGATCGAGGTAGTATTCAATGTGCCACGAACCCATCTGCCGACCACAACTTCTTTCAGTGAGTCCCATTCATGCTGATTATTGATTTGGGGTTTTGTATTCATTTCGGATAAAGATTGACTAGAAAGATTATCGGATTCATTTTTTGGAACACAATGGCTCAATCCAACCAGAAGGATTGAACAAAGAAAGAGGGTTAATCCTGAATGGTTTTTCATAAGATGTATCAAAATTGATTGTTGTGCCTAAATAACAAAATGACGAAGGGTTGGTTTTGGTTTAATAATAGAGCCGGTAGTCTTGGGAGGTCGGAAATCAAGTCTCAAAAAAAACCTAAGAATATGTCGCGCTTGCTCCCCGCTCTCACTTCTCTCCTGACTTTCAGTCGGGACTCGTCTCTTAAAAAGAACCCATAATTCTTTCCTACCAGCCGGCCGGCTGGATTCTCGAACGCGAGTTGAAAAAGCTGAAGGAACCAAGAGTTTTTCTTTTAAAGGATTGGGCTTAGGATTAATTTCCGATAGGCGTTGGAATAATAGAGAAACATTTCTATCAAGAGAGGGGTTATCTTTTATTTGTGACGTATTCACATCTATAACAAAAAATCAGCCATGTTTAAAGTAATATCCCTTTTCCTGGGACTTTTTTTAGCTCTTTCTTCTCAAGCCCAAGAGATCATCCATGATGCTGAGCAAGCTCTATTAGAAGAACAATTTGGAGAGCAGTGGGCCAAGCAGGATAAAGAAGTTCAGAAAAAGCTGGCCGCCCTTGAAAAGAAATTTGGAAAGAAACCAAATATCATTCATATCATGTGGGATGATAATAGCTTTGGTGAGGTTGGGATTGAAGAGTTCAACAAGATCCGTGGTTTTGAAACCCCGCGATTGAACAGGATGGCTGATGAGGGAATGACCTTCACCCGGATGTACACCGAGCCGTCTTGCACACCAACTCGGGCTGCGGCATTGACAGGCAGACTGTCTGTTCGATGCGGAATGCATACTGTAGCCTTCCCTCCCGAAGGGGCTGGACTTCATGCCGATGAAGTGACCATAGCCGAGGTGCTTTCTCAGGCTGGGTACAATACCGCTTTCTTTGGTAAAGCCCACCAAGGTGATCTAGAACAATCGTATATGCATAATCAGGGATTTGACGAGGCTCAGTTCAGCCTATACAATCAGTTCCCACCGATTTTCTGGCATAGGGAGGGTGAAAAGGCGCTTCTAACAATTGGGTATACACCGGAAATGACAGAAAAGAAATATTTGGTGGATGAAAACTTCAGACCTTATGGATATATAGCTGACATTGAAGGTAAAAAGGGCGAATTGGCCAGAGAAACCCTTCCGCCTACAAGTATTGAGAACCATAGAGAGACTATGAAGCAACACCAGGCCAAAGCCTTAGACTTCATTCGTCGAAAAGCCAAAGATGACAAGCCCTTTTATCTGGCTTATTGGCCCCACGTCTACGATCTCATCCAGAAGGACATGGAAATTACCACAAGCAACAGCACCCCATTTGCACAGAATATCGAGTTGCTTGACAAATACATTGGGCAGATCATGGACGAATTAAGGGCTCAAGGCATATCGGAAAACACATTGGTGATTTGTATGGCTGATAATGGTCCCATGAAAGAAGCTCCAAACGCAATGTACCAGGTGGTATTCAATGGAGGCAAGGGGGATTATAAAGAAGGTGGAATCAGGGTAGCTGCCTTTGCTCAATGGGATGGTATGATAGAAGCAGGAGAAGTAGTGGGTGATATGATCACCGTTCATGACCTATTTACAACTTTTGCCTCTATCGGTGGCGGAACGAAGTATATTCCAACTGACAGGGTAATCGACGGAATTGATCAGACGGCGGTTTTCGTGGAGGGCGACGGCAATAGCAGAAGGGATTATTATCATGTTTATACCGGTCCGATTCACGCTGCAACAATTAAGCAACAGTATAAAAGGGTTTGGATTGGCGATCACCCCGGATTGGTGGGGGCTTCCTTTTTTGATCTTTACAATGACCCAAGAGAAATGCGACCAATGATGGCACAGTTTCTATGGGCTTGGGGGCCATTTGACATGATAAAATCGCGTCATATGGGTTTAAAGAAAAAATTTCCGGACCGACCTGTTACCCATGGTATTCCATTCGGTGGGATTGAAAATCTCCGCCCAGAATCCAAGAAGTATGTTGAGAATTACAGAGATGCCTTTGAGTATCGGATGAAGAAGTAATTCATTTTGGATAAAATTGGAATGGCTAAAACTTTCAATCGAAAGATTGATTTTAGGATATGTTGTTTAGTTGTACCCGGGACGGGACTTGAACCCATACGACCGCAATGGTCACAGGATTTTAGGTCCGGAGCCTGCCCTAAATAAAGTGAAGCTTTTTTTAGGGTCTATCTGCTTTAGGAAATATTCCAATCAGAAGGATTGAGAATTTGTGATAAAGGAAGGATGGTGGAATTTATTTGTACTCGGAGCCCTTCTCCGCTGAAGCTTTGAAGGACGAACAAGAATTGGGATCTAAGTCTTTTAAGTAGATTCTCGGGTCCCGTTTCTCACTCTCGACCCTTAAGAGTACTCGGAGCCCGGCAACAACTACCTCTTCGATTCTCTCAGAGTTAGTGTTAGCCGGACGAACAAGAATTTGAAATTGCGACTTCTAAGAGGCTGAAGGGGAGATGTTTCTTACGTTAGTCTTTTAAGAGTACTCGGAGCGGGACTTGAACCCGCACGGCCTTAACGGCCACAGGATTTTAAGTCCTGCGTGTCTACCAATTCCACCATCCGAGCAAAAAAGAAAAAGTGAGACTTTCACCTCACTTTCCTGAGCGAGAGACGAGGTTCGAACTCGCGACCCCGACCTTGGCAAGGTCGTGCTCTACCAGCTGAGCTACTCTCGCTATTGCCTTTCAAAGCCTTCATGGATTTAGAAGGCCGCGCAAAATTAGGCATTGCAACAGAGTTTGCAAACCCTGATGCCTCATTTACCTGCTGAATCTGAGCTTTCTCATTTGATTATGTCGGCATTAAAATTATTTTAACTCCATGTTTGATGAGGCCCTGGTAAAGAAGGACATAAGCAAAAAGGAATTTTCAAACGCTGAGCCTCAGCTACGGGCCAAACTAATTGAAGCTCAGGAGATCCTGAAACACCGCCCCTCCCAGTTGATCGTGGTCCTCGAAGGCAATGACCGATTTGCAATTCGCAAAGTGATCAGTAGGCTTCATGGATGGCTAGATCCCAGATTCCTGGTAACCAGGGTTTTCCAGATCAAAACAAACCCTAAAGAACTCAAAGGCCCATTTTTCCAAAGATTCTGGAGAGCGATGCCTCCAAAGAGCGCTATAGGACTATACCATAGAGCCTGGTACGCTAATGTGATCGCAAGCCAACTCGACCATACTGACGAAGCCAAGCTGGACAACAGGATAAGAGTTATCAATCAATACGAGAAGATCCTGTATGATGACGGGGCTTATATTCTGAAGTTCTGGCTCCACCAGGGAAAGGGGAACATGAAAAAGGAGCTGAAGAAGGCCAAGGAGGATCCCGATCAATATTGGTGGATCAACAAGAGGGATGCCGAGATGTTGAAGTTTTATTCAGAGATAAAGGAGATCTCGGAAAAGGTGGTCTCAGGATCTAACCAGATAGAGGCACCATGGGTGATCCTTGATAGCACAAAGGAAAAATACCGGGATCTGGTTATAGGTAAGAAGATCCTCGAATCACTTGAGAGTATAATTCAAAAAGGGGACAGGGATGTCCAGCAAAGAAAGGATTCCATTATCCGCAATGAGACCGGTCCCTATATCCATGGGGTAACAGAGAACGTCCTGGAAAAGCTGGATTTGGAACAAAAACTGGAAAAGGCGGAGTACAAGGAGCGGATGGAAACCTCGCTTTCGGAGCTTTCCAAGCTTGGAAATAAGATCCATAAAAGTGGCCTTGGACAGATCTTCGTATTTGAAGGCTGGGATTCTGCCGGAAAGGGAGGTGCCATCAGACGGTTGGCACTTGGTTTCGACCCCTTTCTTTATCGGATCTACCCAATTGCCGCACCTACTGACCAAGAAAAAGGATACCATTACCTCTGGCGCTTTTGGACCAGGATACCGCCCAGAGGATTCATATCGATCTTTGACCGCAGCTGGTATGGGAGGGTTTTGGTCGAAAAAGTAGAAGGATTTGCCCAACCCTTCGAATGGCAAAGGGCCTATAATGAGATCAACATCTTTGAAAATCAATTGGTGGAAGACGGATTCATAATCCACAAATATTGGATCCATATCAGCAAGGAGGAGCAGCTAAGGAGATTCAAGGAACGTGAACTGACCCCCTATAAGAATTTCAAGATCACGGATGAGGATTATCGAAACAGGGAAAAATGGAATGAATACAAGGATGCCGTCCAGGAAATGGTGATGAACACAAGCACACCTCAGGCTCCTTGGAACCTCATCCCCGGAAACGACAAGCGCTTTGCCCGTGTAGAGGTTATCAATAGGGCAATTCAAAGGATCAAAGAGTACCTGACGTAAAGATCTTCCCGATCGCTCCCGGATAATTCCGGTTCACTCCAGATTTATTGGCCCACCCGGGCTCCAATGGCAAATTCGGATTGTAAATAAATCTGAAAGCCATGTTTTCATTCAGAAACAGAAATCATTTTAAAGAGCCGATCCAAAAGGCCAAAAACACCTTTCTCGGAGAGGTCCTGGAGCCATTCAGCACCGATCAAAAGGCCGGCAATAATCCTATCAAACACCTTCCGGAATTGCAAGGTCTTGGAAAGGTTGCTTTTTCCGGGATCAGAAACGGTCAGAAAAGTATCTGGGTCGGTTACCCGGGCAGGTCCGAATTCTTTGAGATCCCATTAACGGTATTGTACAGCCCAGAAAGAGATCATGAATGGATCGAGGTCAAGATACTCAGAAAGCTAATCGCTCTCGGCCATAAGGTGGAAGGCCTGGATATTTTGATCCATCTGGATGATCATGGGATCTTTCAAAACAGATTCATGGAGTCCTTTTCCTTTGCAAAAGCAATCAATGAGAGCTTGGGCCTGAATATTCAGCAATCCAGGTTGTTCGCTATCGTTGATTCCGCTCTGTCTGATAAATTCGGAAAAAGGAAAATGGAAGTTCATGGGATCTTCTCTGAAGGTACTACTGCAGAAGGTGAGATCTGGGGTAATGGGATCTTTTCCTTTTCTGAAACCAATCCTGTTTTGCCGGTCCTGTTCTTTGCAAGAAAAGGTTACAATGCCTTATGGAACCATGGGATCACCAAGAATGATATCAATGATCTGGAGCTTTGGCCAAAGGTCTACTGGAGTGAATTCTTATCTCCCCTTGAACAGCATTGCCTTGGCTTCCTCAAAGGATTGATCGAAAGCGAATTGCCTTCCTCCCTTCAGGTACGAAAGGACAATCCAGGGATTGTCAGAACTCCTGTTTTCCATGCAGCCTGATAAAGAGAGATCCATGTTGGAAATGTTTGGCAAGGTAAAGGATCTGTTTGTCCTGCTGTCCGGGTTCTCTTTGCTGATCGTCATCTACTTCCTTCAAAGGCAGGGAATGAATTATCAGTTATACTTCCTCAGGCCTCTTTCCATTTCTGTCCTTTCCCTGGCCTGCTATGTGTTCTTGCTGGGTCTGGAGCTTGGAAGTGAGAAGGGCATAGGCTCTCTAGGCAAAAACAACCGAATAGAAGAAGATCCAAAATAGGGATACGGGGACATAACTCCCCCCAACAACCGCAAAGGCCTGCTTTAGGGTTCTTCGATACTTAAGGCGAATACCCACAGAAAGCAAATAGACATAAAGGACCTGCGGGATACTGAGCCATTCGAGGAGGTTGATTATAAATGGGGAGCTTTCAGAAACATCTATGAATACCAGAAAAGACAGCGGTTGGAAGGCATTGAATTCATCAACCCCATATTGGGAGGAGGCAAATCCGAAGTAAAGGATCTTAACCAGCTCAGGGACGAAGAACACCACCTGTGCACCCATGGCCAACTTAAAAAGGAAAGGGTAGGGTATCCTGTAGCCGAAGCCAAATGAGCCTAACCATAGGATGAGGGCAACAACAGAAAACTTTGAGATATAGTATAAAGGGATCGAAGCATAGCCCAGAAAGATCTTAATGCTCCACATCAGGGAGAGCATGGCTGAAGTTTCCTCATCTCCAAGTGAAGAAATATCCACAAAGAAATCTGCCCTATAGCCCAGCAGGTCCTCTTGCAAAAAGATCAATACCGCTTTAATGAGGCAAAGTATGATGAACAGCACCAGGGGATTGAACTTTCGGTTCTCCAGTATCCATTTTTCCAGCCCGGTATAAGTTTCCCTATTATCCTGATTCATGGGATCTTAATTTTTTTCGGATCTCATAGATGGCAAAGAAATAGACAGGAAGATATTCCAACAGGAGGAACCAGGCATTTTCTTTAATGGGGTGTTGTGAATAGGCATAATAACTAAATATGGCCAGGAAAGACCAAAGAAATGGAAACCAGAGTCTGGAAAACATCCCGAACAATAGTAATGGTATAACATACCAAGGGTGCACTGTGGTAGCCAGGGCCAGATACACCGAATAAATCAAAACACTGCCAAGCAAAAGACGATGGAAATCTTTCCTCTGAAAAGCCCACCAAGAGATCAAGCCCCAGAACAACATGAAAAAAACCGGATTCAGGGTTCCAATGGTGCCTATGGTGTTGTAGCCCTTTATTAGGAACCCCAGCTCCCTTTGGACATAATAAATACTGGCATTGAACTCGAATTTGTGGAAGTAGAGGTCGATCGAGCTTAGGAATTGTGGAAGATCGGGCAAAATCGGCAGCAAGCAGATCACCGTAATGACAAAGATCAAAATGGTGAAAGTTAGAGATCTCTTTAGCCCGAGCCATCCATAACTCATGGGAAGCAGGATCAAGGGATTTAGCTTAACCCCGATTCCAAGTGCCCAACCAAGTGCTGAGGACATAGGCTTTTCTTTCAAAAGATAGAATAGTCCCATTGCCAAAAAAGAAACAGCTATAACTTCAAAGTGAAGGTTCCCGACCCCTTCCATGATCACCATTGGGTTCAGCCAAAAGAGCTGGAATTGTTTTCCCGCCATTCCCAGACCATTTAGGATTTTCAGGATGAAAAACAACCCGATGAGTTCCACTCCAAGAAAAAGCAGTCTCAGGATCAGGATCGAACTACCAACATCTTGTACACCTGAGAATGTTGATATCCAGAAGAAAGCTTGATTTATAGGTGGATATATTGAAAAATACTGTGGAGAATTCATCTCCTGGACGATCTTTTCCACATTTTGGTCACTTTCCAGTATCCCCTTCCGGATGATCTCGACCGGTTTGTAGGAATAGGGAGAGATGTTGTTATGGATCAGATTTCCATCCCATATGAAGCGCTGGTAGTCATCTGAAAAGCTTGGAGGGGAAAAAAACCAGATCGATCTCAACCCCACCCCAGCGATAATGAGGATCAGAAGGAACTTTTGGTTTTCCACAGGTGAATTTTTCCACATTCCAAACCAGGAAGCAAAGCATAAAAAGTAGCAGATCAGAAGAAAAAAGAAGTCTGCCCGGTCAACAAAATTGCCCAGAAGGGTATGGGAGGCTAGTCCCAAGAGGAGAAAAGCCCAAAAACTATGCTTTTTGTTTGAAGATCCTTGCATCCCGAAATGACCAATAAGAGATCATCGAAAACCCAAGGACCAAAAGTAGGTGATAAGGTGATAGTGCCAGATCGCCCAGCCAAAAACCCAAAAGCACCCCTCCGGCAAAATAGAAGACCAGTACCACCTCGAAGTAAGCGATAAGAGGAATTCTTGTATTCACATATTTATTTCCCTTTTTGCTTCCACTATTGATAGCGTCAAATTTTGGGGTTCTGATGAAGGGAGACTTCTTTCCTATCCACCCTTCAATAGCCGCCACGCTGTTATGAAAAGAAAGACCCATCATTGCGGAAAGGAAGACAGGGAACTCCAGAATAAAATTTCTAAGGCTCCCGTTAAAATACCTGGATCTTTTTGCAGCCGAAAAAAAGTAAACTCCCAGGAGCAAAAGGCTGACAAGGAAAACATTGGCCAGATCGAAAAACATGGAGTATGACTGGTCCATATGTTTTATTCCTAAAGCGGGAACCGAAAGGACTGCTAGAAGAAAAGAGCTGATAAAAACAACCGAATTCAAAAGGTGGAGAGCTGAAAAGAGCTTGATCCGTGCTGGAAGCCTCGCGCTCAAGACTCTTGGAAGCATCTTCTTTGAGGTTTCAGCAGCACCCTTGGTCCACCTGAATTGCTGAGAGCGAAAGGCATTCATTTCGATCGGCAATTCTGCGGGAGCTTCAAGATCATCTACATATTTGAATTTCCAACCTTTTAGCTGGGCCCTGTAACTGAGGTCAAGATCTTCGGTCAAAGTATCATAATGCCAGTTTCCGGCGTCTATGATACATTCCTTTCTCCACATTCCTGCAGTCCCATTGAAATTCAGGAATAGCCCCCCCTGAGCCTTTCCTTTTTGTTCCACGTGGAAATGAGCTTCAAGTCCAAAGGCCTGAAGCCGGGTAAGCTTGCTATACTCTGAATTGATATGCCCCCAAGCAAACTGGACCATACCCACTTCAGGTTCAAGGAAATTGGTTATAGCCTTTTTTACAAACTTTTTGGGAGGCACAAAATCAGCATCAAAGATGGCAATAAGGTCTCCCTTAGCTCTTTCAAGGCCGTATTTTAACGCCCCTGCCTTAAAACCCGACCTATCTGTACGCCTGATCTGTTCTATATCCACCCCCATGGACCTATATTTTTGAACCTCCCCATGGACTATTCCGATGGTTTCGTCATTGGAATCATCCAGAACCTGGATCTCAAGGCGGTCCTTCGGATAGTCGATCTCTGCGCATGCCTTTATTAATCTTGAAGCCACATACTTCTCGTTATAAATGGGTAGTTGAATCGTGACCATGGGTAAGGCAAATGCCTTTTCCTCCAATGAGGGGTCAGCTGCCTTCTTTTTCCTTCCCAAAATGCTCAAAGTGAATTGACCTATGCTATACATAAGGATGAATACCAGGCAAAGGGTGTATATCGATATGATTACCCAGCTTATGACTTCCATTTAAGGGAGTATTTGAAAATGGTGAACAGGATCTTATACCCGGCAAGGACAGAGCCCTTGATGGTTCCAGAAACCTTGGAGCTTCCTATTCTTCTCCTATAACTTACCGGTACTTCCAAAATCCTAAGATCTTTTTTTAAGGCTTTGATTTGCATTTCAATGGTCCACCCAAAGTTTCTGTCAGACATTTCCAGGGCCATTAATGATTCCCATCGAATAGCTCTGAATGGTCCCAGGTCTGTAAAATTCCCACCATAAATCAATTTCATTAGTCTTGTTGCCAACCAATTGCCGAAAATCTGGACAGGGGTCATCGAACCCCTTTCCCTTGGACCCAATGCTCTGGACCCGATGCAAAGGTCGCAATCTCCATTATCCATTGGTTCAAGGATCGAACCGGATTCTTCTGGGTGATCTGAAAAGTCTGCATCTAAAAAAAGAACGGCTTCGGGCTTTTCTTCCAGGCCCTTCAGAAGATCAATTCCTTTTAAACATGCCGCTCCATATCCTTTTTCCTTTTCTAAGACCACCTCAGCTCCATAGGAAGATGCCACCTCGCCGGTACGATCAATGGATCCATTGTCAACAACGATTATTTTTCTGACAAGGGATTTTGGAATCGCACCAACCACCTTTCCGATAGACCCTTCCTCATTCAATGCAGGTATGATCACATCTGTAATCAAACAACCTTTTTTTGATCCAGTTTTAGGATCACATATGCAGATCCCAGTATCAACAAGTGAAAAAGAAAAGAGTAGAGTAGATCGGAGAACCTGAATCCGGTAGGCCAGAAGATCCTCGCTTCCCACAACTGATCGGCTATCCAGGCATGAAAAAGCCCCGAGAACATCAGGGACAGGATCAGGCTCAGTGCCGAAATCATCAACAGGAAAACAAGAATTAGATTTGAAAAGACCGCAGGTTGGTATCCCATCTCGACAAGCCTCTTCCATTCTTCAATTCGGGCAAAGATCGAGACCCTGATATTGGATAAAAGTAGCATGAAGACCACAATTCCGAAAACGATACAGAAAACTGAAAAGGAGGCCAAAACCCATTTTCCCAAGACCTTCATTCTATCAATCCTAAAGGAATCCTGGTTTGTTTCCCACTTGTTCTCTTCCAAAAATTCCTTGACATCAACCCCCGGATCTGAAACCTTAACGATGATCCTTGATGGCTTGATGTTCTTCGCGCCAGCAATGTTTTCGTTGGCCCATTCAATAAACGAATGTGGAGCAAGAATCGATTGTATCCTCCGGGTGGAACCGATGACTCTTGCCTTATAGACCTCTCTTTTAGATTTGCCCGAAATGGTAAGCTCGATCGGGATATTTTGGATATTTGAAGGGTTGATTTGTGGGAATCCCATTGCCATGGAAAATCCAAAGTTGTATAGATCAACAAAATCCGAAGAGATCACCAGAGGGATGGTCTTATCACCAGGCTCCCAACTCAGATCCTGAAGATCCGACTCCAAGTATTTTGCTTCAACCGATTCAAGAAAAAGGCTCGTTCGCATACCGTAATTGATATCAAGCTTGGCTTCCACCCTGAACATTGAAGGCGTGAACTCCCCAACTTCGGCAAAATGCTCAGAAGAACGGATCGTCTTCAATTCTTCTTCAGAAAATTTGACCGGTGCGTTCAGCAGGGTATTGAATATTCCTACTTCCTTGGTGAGAATAAAGAACTCACCCTCTTCCTCGTTTTTTCCTGAAAGAAGTTGGTACCTGTCCAAGGTACCGAGGAAAACCGTGGTCAGTCCTGCTCCGAGGCTCAGGATCAGTATTCCAATCAAAAGAACAAGGGGAACCCTTCTTCCAAAAAGCAATCGACCAATTATCCTGTATTTCATAGGATCAGATCATGGTCAAAAGCCCAGTTTTCACTTCCGTCCAAAGAGGTGAGCATTATGCCGGCACCACGGGATTTGCATTGCGAGTTGATAAGGTCCCAGGTCTTTGAATGCCAGCCCTCATTCAGATGAGAAAATGGTTCATCCAGGAGAAGGAAATCAAAATCCTGAAGGAGCGCCCGAATTATTGCTGCCCTTTGCTTTTCTCCCTGGCTTAGAAGTTTCACCTTTTTATCCTGCATCCCCTCAAGTTCAAAAAACCTTAGAAGGTCCTCGATATCCTCAATTTGAGCTTTTCCCAGCCCTGCCTTTAAAAGGAGATTCTCTCTCAAGCTCAATGAATTGATCAACCTGAGGTCCTGGAATACTGTGGAGATGCTGGTCGCCCGAAGCCTTGACTTTTCCCTATGTGAGCATCTCTTTAGACCTTTTGATGAAATCTGGATGTCACCGGAGTATTGATCACTCAGACCAGATAAAAAGAGAATAAAACTTGATTTGCCTGATCCGGAGGGTGCAATCACACGGTAGCTATTGCCCTTTTCAAACAAAAGTTCCTTTCCCCATACCTGTGATTCCGGGTTGGGTTCGAAAAATTTGGGTTTTAAAGAATGAATTGAGAACATACCGGGCTTAAGCCCCTTCTTCCTCGGAAGATGACATTTCCTTGACGTAATTAACGATCTGAAGAAGGCTATTGGTTTCATGATCCAGGAATTGGATCTTAACAGAGCCCTCGGCTTTCTGGTCCATCAATGACCCCTGCAATACCTGAATGCTTTCCAGCTGGTCAACATTCAGACTGAACGATTGAAGTTGATTTCCATATTGGTTTAGCAGGTAGTCTGGAATAGAAGGAAAATGCAAAAAGAAGATCAGGGAATTCTGATCAGCCTTATTCTTAAATGTCATAGCATCTGATCCGGGATCGAATTGGGTATCCTTGAGATCGGAATCATTGGTCAGCAAGAGTTTCTTTTTCTTTTCTACAAGAGTGAACTTGTTCATCAATAGATATGCATCCCGGTTAGGGCTTAGTACACCAAGCTCTTTTAACCTATTGATAATCTGATCGGAAACCTCCTGGTCCTTCATTCCTAGTTCTATGAAGAATCGATGGTCCTCGCCCTCTTCCTTTGGCTCCAATAGAATTGCCGATATATCTCCTGAAAGATGCCCTATAAGGTCCTCCAAGGTGATATTCAGGAAGCTCAGATAACTGTTTGCCTGGTTGAAGATCCCATCTGCCTTGAACTCTTCGTAGATGGTTTCCATATTCAAGCCCAGGCATGCAGCGGCGGAGATCTTTTCGCTGGCAATATGATCCCAAACCTCCAGATCAATGCTGTTCTTCAAAACATGGACTTCTTCCCCTTTTTCTGAAGTTTCCAGTGTTGTGGTTATATCTACAGCCCCATCATTGAAGTTTACAACCCCGGTATAGGTACCGTCCTCCAGAGTTCCTTGGGCAAGATAACGGGTTATAGGAAGAGGTGAATGTTTTAAATGCTTGAGGTTCATCCAAAAGCCTATATCGTAAGATCTCTCTTGTAGTTGACCAAAGCTTGGGTAAAAATTTACCAGCATATGATCCTCTCGAAGTGAGAACATCCTGAACAATTCCCCTTCAAGGGATGAATCAAGTCTTCTTTCTCCGGCAACAAGGTAGATCGCCACCTCCTTGTTCCAACCCATGATACCTCCTCTCCTCAGGTAGGTGTAATGAACATTATTTGGGGAGACCGTCATTTTCTGGTCAGACCTGGAAACGGCAAACTTTCTGAATGCCCTATGGTCGGCGAGGGGAAGGATCAAACCCATATAACTGGGAACCTCACCTTCAGAGAATCCGGAAACAAGGTAGAACCTACTTACAAAATCCAATCCTGATTCGATGATGGGGATTTCTCCAATAGTGTCTGACACTATTCCAGGGTCAGCTTGAGGTGTTATATTCCAGAACATATGCTCATCGAAAAGGAGGTTAAGGTCCATGACCTTAACCGCCATGCTTTGAATATCCAGTGTGGTAACTATGGCAGCATCCCTTGGAATATATTTTTCAGGGTGCTTCTTCTTTGAGCAGGAGGAAAAAAGAATAGCTAGGCAAACTGCGATTAGTGCGACGTCCCTTCTCCTGAAATTCGTTAAAAAGAGCAATTTCAAAATATTGGCTTTCCCCAAAAATAACCTTTTAATATGCGAAATATCAATATCCGAAAATTAATGAGGAGGGCTAAGTTATTCTAATTTTGCGGCACAAATTCAAAGGAATGTACAGAACGCATAATTGTGGGGAGCTGAGAATTGCCGATAAAGGCAAAAAAGTGGTTCTCTCCGGCTGGATTCAAAGGGTCCGGGATAAGGGATCGATCAAGTGGGTGGACCTTCGAGATAGGTTTGGTTTAACTCAGATGATACTTGAAGAGGGGGTCTCCGATCCTGCATTGATCGAGATGTCTAAGGGATTTGGACGGGAATTCGTTATCCAGGTGGAAGGTGAGGTAAGCGAAAGGTTTTCAAAGAATCCAGAATTATCAACCGGTGATATCGAGATCAGACCGGAAAAGATCGAGGTCCTCAACGAATCCAAAACGCCCCCTTTTACAATTGAGGAGGAAAGTGATGGTGGAGAGGAATTGAGGATGAAATACAGGTATTTGGATCTCCGGAGACCCCCCCTGCAAAGGAATATAACCCTTAGGCATAAGCTCCTTCAGGAGACCCGTAAATGCCTGGATGGTTTTGGGTTTACCGAGATTGAAACCCCATTTTTGATCAAATCCACCCCAGAAGGGGCAAGGGACTATGTGGTGCCATCCAGACTACATCCCTCAGAATTCTATGCTTTGCCGCAATCTCCACAAACCTTCAAGCAACTATTGATGATCTCCGGTTATGACCGGTATTTCCAGATCGTCAAATGTTTTAGGGATGAGGATCTCAGGGCGGACAGGCAACCGGAGTTCACGCAGATCGATTGTGAGATGAGCTTCGTTAGCATGGAGGATGTAATGGAAACCTTTGAAGGACTTATTAAGGAGTTGTTCAAAAATGTCCTCGGGACAGAACTCCCTGAATATGAAAGGATCAGTTATTCAGAGTCAATGCACAGGTTTGGGACAGACCGTCCAGATATGAGATTCGGGATGGAATTGGTCCACCTGGAGGAACATGCAAAAGGAAAAGGTTTTAAGGTCTTTGATGATTCCGAAAGGGTCGTTGGAGTGGTCCTGGAGGGTGGAAGCTCTTACTCAAGAAAGCAGATCGATGCGCTGACCGATTTCGTGAGGCGCCCCCAGGTTGGGGCCGGCGGGCTGGTTTATGTGAAGTATAATGATGGTGAGCTGAAATCATCCGTGGATAAATTCTTCTCGAAAGAAGAACTTCGATCCTGGATGGACCATGCCAATGCTGGGAAGGAGGATATGTTGTTGATCCTTGCCGGAGAAGCCAATCGGACCCTCTTTGCTGCTTCGGAGTTGAGATTGGAGTTGGGCGATCGTCTTGGCCTTAGGAAGAAGGAAGAATTCAAACCCCTATGGGTCTATGATTTTCCGATGTTCGAATACGATGAGGAAGGAAAAAGATTCAATGCCATCCACCACCCCTTTACCTCTCCCAAAAAAGAGCACTTGGCATTGATCGAAACCGATCCTGGATCCCTTTTAGCCAACGCATATGATATGGTGATCAATGGAGTGGAAGTTGGTGGCGGCTCTGTCAGGATCCACAAAAGGGATGTTCAGGAGAAGGTTTTTAAAGCCCTGGGACTAACCGAGGAAGAAGCAAACGAAAAGTTTGGTTTTCTGATGGAGGCCCTTGAATATGGTGCTCCTCCGCACGGCGGGATTGCTTTTGGTTTTGACAGGCTTTGTTCGATTATGGGAGGCTCAGAATCCATCAGGGATTACATAGCCTTTCCTAAGAATAACGCGGCAAGGGATGTAATGCTGAACAGCCCTTCAATGATCTCAGAGGAACAATTAAAAGAGCTCAACCTAAAGGTCAGGGGCTGATCACCAGCTTCCTGGTCCACTGCACTCCCAGGCAGGATAATTTGACAAAGTAAATCCCGGGCTTAAGGTCCAGGTCCAGCATGCTTAGATCAGAAGTCTGGCCTTTCCTGATAATCTCAACCTTCCCGGTGTTGGAGTAAATGTGCATCTCCAGGATTTGATCCTTCATATTTTCCTGAAAAGCAATATTGATCCTTCCGGTCGAGGGGTTAGGCCAGATTTTTGGTTCCTCGATGGTTTCCGAAATGAGACCAACAATAGCTGGCGATAATTGCACATCAAGGATGTTTTTTTTGTTTAGGTCCAACTGTACTCCCTGAACAACCTTGGTTTCATAACCCAGTGCGGAGAATTCAAGAGTATAGTTTCCCGAGTCGAGATAACGTGCATAGAACCCATATACCGAATCACTGAAGACCGAACTCTGATCCTTATCTATTCCGGGGATCTCAATTTTTGCATAAAGGGGACTCCCTGTGATTGAATCAGTAACGGATCCCTGTAGTCCGAAAAGAGCCTGCTCCATAAAATTGAGCATGGAAGCCCTGTTGTAGTTATAATATGAATCCAATTGGGATGAGGGCAGGACCTTGGTATTACTCAATTCAATGGTTACCTCTCTTCCCCTCAGGAAATAGGTTGCGTAATCCTGCCTTCCGCCTGCGATCTCATACCAGTCCCATCCATTTGTGATCCCATTATTTAAATAGGTCATATATCCTGCAGGGCTGTTTGCCTGAGCAGTATCGGCGTATTCTCTGCAGATATATATGAACCAATCATTATCTGTATGCCTTTTTTGCCAGGTATCCCAGGGATAATTCATGACTTCTGCCCCCGAGTGGATATTTGCTGAGAGGTGGATGTTCCTGCCCTCCATGAAGTTCATCATTTTCAGGGCTTCGATCTGCCTGGGCCCCCCGGGAAGAAAGCCGTTATCAGGGTCTGGGAAATTCCGGTTTAGGTCGAAACCGTTGGCATTGAATCTGGTTGCTCCCCATATACTGGTATCCGATGTAGCGTAAATCCCATCAGGGTTTGCCAAGGGATTTATGAAGATCTCCAAACTGTCAACCAGTTTTTTTGCCAGAGGATCGGCGCCATAATCATGAAGGAGTTCATACGCCAATCTCAGAAGAAAAACATAGCCAGCTGTCTCATCTCCGTGCATGGTAGAGGAATAAAGGAACTCTGGCTCAGCCTCGTCTACAGTTACATTGTCCGAGATCTTAAGGAACAAAAGTTTTTTACCATTAACCGAATTGCCGATATCTATCCTCTGGCAAAGGTTTGGGAAACTATCTTCCAAAGCCTGCATCAGATCAAGGTATTCCTGATAGGTTGGATATTGGTCCCAGGGTGGTCCTGTTGAACCCATCTTTACCTGGGTTCTGGGAGTGGCCTTTCCAGGATGTGTTTGAACCTCGTATTGGATTCCAGCCTGATCCAGCAGGGCTTTCGTGCTGGCATTTAGGTATGCGTAAAGTTCCTGAGAACTCCGGTGGTCGATAGAGACTCTGGTCAAGAGCTCCGCATCAAGGTTGGATTCAGGCTTAAGGATCTTAACATAAAGCTCCTCCCGATTCTCAGAAAACCCGGATGAAAGCAGGAGACCTGAAAGCAAGATCAGGACTGAAGGTAATATTTTGATCAACCGCATATTAGGGTAAAGTTACTTTGACTTTTTTTCATTTAATAAGGCTGGGCCTGCTCATCATTATTTCTAACTTTATGCTATCCTTGTAAAAATTATGAAAACAGGCGTGCTAGACAATATCAATGCAATTGAAACCAGATCCGCCAGGGTTTGGTGCAGAAAGGATGGAATTGTTGTAGTTGAGTTCAAAGAAGGCGTTCATGTTCAGGTAGAGGATAATTTGGAAATCCAGGAAGCAAGGACATCCCTGCTGGCTGAAGGGAAAAAACAAAGCGTACTGGTTGACACCAGGCCAATCAAGTCCTCGGATTCTAATGCCTGGAAGATCTTTGAATCCCCTGAAAATGTTAAGAATACCAAGGTGATCGCTTTTTTATCAAAAAGACCGGTTGAAAAGCAATTGCTGACCTTCTACTTTGCGGAGGATCCCAACGCCAGTTATCAGACCCGACTTTTCACCAGTCAACCCAAAGCCGAGGAATGGCTTAACTTGTTCGCAAGGATAGAGATATAGGTTTTACTCAAGTTTAAAGCCCATGACCAGGATATCATCCAGCTGCTCATGGCGTCCCCTCCAGTCATTGAATTTCTTTTCCAGATAGGCCAGTTGATCGAAGCCTTCCTTGTTCCAGATCCTTTCGAAATCTCCCTTTAACTGCTTGATCATATATTTCTTTCCCTTTGGCCCCCCGAACTGGTCCTGGAACCCATCTGAAAACATATAGATCGTGGTTGGTTCCTTTATTTCCAGTTTATGGCTATTAAAGCGAACTTCTCCCTCCACCTGAAAGCCCCCAATTGGGAACTTGTCACCACGAATGGTTTGAATGCCATTGGATTTATCGATAAATACCAGGGGATTCTTTGCTCCTGCGTAATTAACGGTTTTCTTTTTCTCGTCTATAACACAAAGTGCCAGGTCCATTCCGTCGCGATTATGTGAATCCTGTTGTGACAAGGACTCCCTGACCCCTTCGTTCAATAAGGTCAGGATCTCCCCTGCATCGGTGGCGTGTTTCTCGAAGATCACCTGTTGCAGAAGTGTGCTACCAAGCATACTCATAAAGGCTCCGGGAACTCCATGTCCGGTACAATCCACCGCCGCCACTATCTTGAGGCCCCTGGCTTCTGCATACCAGAAGAAATCTCCGCTGACAATGTCCTTTGGCTTGAAAAGAATGAAGGAGTCCTTTAGGGATCGTTTGATCTCTCCCAATTGGGGTAGCATGGCCTCCTGGATGTACTTAGCGTACTGGATACTGTCCGTGATGTCAAGGTTCTTTTTCTCAATGATGGACTTTTGATCAGCTATGGATTCATTCGCCATTTTCAGATTTTCAGCGGTTGCCTGTATCTCCTCCTTTTGTTGCTCCAGTTCAGTGTTCTTCTTCTCAATTTCCTCTTTTTGGTGTCGAATCTCACTGGTCCTTTCGTTGACTACCTTTTCGAGCATTTTCTTTTGTCTTCTCAACCTTATTGCCGAGATCCTGGCAGCGGCGAAAAGGGAGAGGCCGAATAAGAACAGATATGATATGAAAGCGGGAATGGTTCTGTACCATGGAGGAAGCACTTCAAAGGCCAGGCTGATAGATCGGCCCCTCTCTCCATATACATTCCTGGTTTCAACCATGAGTTCATAATCGCCTTCTCTGAGATTAAAATAGATCTGAGAATTATCGGAAACCCAATCCGACCACTCCATCTCTTTCCCTTCCAATCGGTAACGGTAACTGAGTTTTTCAGGGCTTTTGAAATAGATCGAAGTGACATCGAAGATCTGGGAGTTGTGCTTAAACGGGAGTACCTGCCTTTCGGTTGGGGGCTTTAGATACTCCTGATCTATTTCCAACTGGTTCTTGAGGATCTTAAGCTTCATTCCGGAAGAGAAATCCCCGATCACTTGGGATTCATTTTCGACATCGAGGGGCAACCAGTCGATCTGTGTAACGAAACCAGGACCCTTGGAGAACTTGTCTTCCAGATCATAGTCATAGCGAACAACTCCATTTGGAGAGCTGAACCAATAGACGTTTTCTTCCTGGTGAAGATTGTTCAGTGATAAGGAAGAGCTTTTTTTCAGAGAGCTAAGGTTTTGGGTGATCAGGTTCCCATCCTGATCCATGGTGGCCCTGATCATCTGAAACTCCTCTATCCTGTCAAGTAATGAATATGCCCAAAGCCCCCCATCCTTATCAACGGTGAGATTGGAAAGTGTTCCACCTTCAATGGTAAGCTCCTTATTTAACAGGGAATCGTAGAAAAAGTGATGAGATTCCACATCGAATTTGTAGATGCCTTCGGTGGTCCAAAGCAGAACATCGCATGCCCAGATTATTACCCTGGGAAAGATCAGATTTGGAAGGCCCATATTTGTGTCGTAATGGTGGATCCTGTACGCGGCTGTATTGAAATCGTGGGCTCCAACCTGGTATACTCCGTGCCGCCTGGTTGAGTACCAAAGATTGGCATGGCAATCCTCGGTGTTGACAAGAATATCTCCCACCATATCTTCAAATTTATATGCAGCCTCCCACTTCCCATTTTTGTTCTTAAGGATCAGTCCCCCTGCAAGGACATGTCCTGGGTGGGCTTTCGAGGACTCCAGGTCATACGCATTTTGATCCGAGATCTGCACAGCCCTATTCTGGTCCCAATAAAAGATCCCCTTGTCGTTTGAAACCAGCAGGGACTCCTGACCCTTAAATTCTACCTTTTCTATATCCCAGCATAGTCCTTCGAGGCCTTCAAGATTTTTAAAGTTTTGGCCATCATATTCAAAGATCCCCTGACCATTTCCGGCAATGAGTTTATCCTTGAAGATATTTACGGCGTAAACTCTACCGAAAAGCTCCTCAGTCTCTCCAAAGAAGGAGATCGGGTCAGTGAAATCTACCCTGATGATCCCATTGTTGGTTGCGAGCCATACCGACCCCTCCCTGTCCTCAAACATCGACTTGACATTGTCAATTGGCAGACCCGTTTGCTTGTTTAATTTCCGATGAATACGCCCTTCCTCATCCAGGAAGAAAATACCATGGATGGTTGTGTTAAATAGGTAGCCTCCGGACTTTAATCTTAATCCGCCATAGAAATTGCTGCTGAGCAGGAATTCCTGATCATTTGTTGGGAGATCATGTACCACGAGGCTGTCCTGAAATGGCCGGTAATGCAGGATCTTGAATCCTTCTTCCCTTGTTCCTGCTATCATTTTTCCATCTTTCCATGGAAGGAGGGAATAGATCCTGAGGTTAGCAAGAATATCCGAGCCCTTTGGCAGGTGCAATGTATCGTGGTCCATCAAGAGGAGCCCGACCCCATTTTCCTTGATCCAGTAGGTA
Organism: Cytophagales bacterium; assembly: GCA_028279065.1. Taxonomy (GTDB): domain Bacteria; phylum Bacteroidota; class Bacteroidia; order Cytophagales; family CCMP332; genus JANQHS01. Next base: position 16,065 of record JANQSY010000081.1, on the reverse strand, counting down.
TTGTTGACAAAAAAGGATTGATGAAATCTTGCTTCAGCCTTCCAAATATCCATTTCCTTTCCATTCCACCTGAACACCTGGGACCAGGTTTGAAAATAAACCCCATCAGGGCGGACGTATGTCTTCCATATATCCTTGAAGCCCCGATCTTCCTCCGGAATATGAAGCATGAGTGAATGGTAGATCCTGTTCCCCATGGAATCGAGGTCGAAGAATCCCAGTTCCCCCTGTGCACCCGCATAGATCCGATTATTCTCCTCATCATAAGCGAGCGATCGGATGGTCGAGCTATTCTCAACCGGGACCAGTGACCAGTTTATTCCATCGAAAATCACCAGGCCCACTGAGCTCCCAAAGTACATCCATCCGGTGGAATCTTGCTCCATGGACCAGTAAATGGTTGTAGCCCCGATCTCCTCATTGCTGTAATGCCTGATAAACGGACGGCCTTCCTGGGCAACGGATCGATAAGAAAGTATCAGGAGTCCTGCTATTCCAAAGAAATAGAGTAAGCGATTGTTGATTTGGGATTTGAGGATAGAATTCACAAGCCAGGGCGATGTGTAGCCAAAAATATCCAAAAATGAGGCTTTTGAAAACGAAAACTGCTCATAAGCGTATATGGTTGAGGGATGGGTCTTTTATGGCTCCCAAATCAGATTGTTTTTCAATGATAATGCATGGATTGCATGCCTCATTGAACACTGTTTTTTAATTTTGAAGTTTAAACTACCCAATGATGAAAAGAATTTCACTTATCTTATTGTGCTTAGGTCTGGTTTTCTGGGCCTGTAATGATGACGACAATCCCAGCACGGGAGGAGGATCTACAATTCCTCAAGCAACAGTTGACCCAAGCGATGCCAATGCGGTGACCGTTGAGATGGGAGTCAGCAACCCCACCTGGACTGCCAAAACCGGAACAGCTCCTGCATCGAATGGAACTATTGGTGTTACTTCATTTATGGATGCCGATACCGTACCTGTAACAAATGGAAGAACAGCAGCTATCGACCTGAATATAGCATTTGGTGATACCACCGATCCATCAATTCTATTCGAGGTGCAAAATGCCAATGCCCACTATGAGGTTCCTGTGGATCCCGATGGGAGGTATGGTATGTTGAGAAAGGGAGGAGTTGGAGAATCAAGGTTTTTTGATGCTAAGCTTATTCCAAAAACCGGCGTGGACAGGCAAGGAAATGCTAACAATGGTTATTTGTTTGTATTCAATATTCCTTCTTCTGTTAAGTCCGGAAAATTTCTGATCAGATTTGCTGTGAAGAATGGCGCAGGTGATATCAGTAATTATATTACTGTATGTATCCAGATCGTCCAAAGGGGAGGAAACGGTGTGGGAACCCTGACCTCAAAATGGTGGAAGTCTGAAAAATCGGTGATCAGTTTTACATTTACCAATCCCATTACAGGAAGAGATACTACTATTGAAGAGATAGAGTTCTTTGGAATGAAGGACTATGATACGGGGTATTACCAGTTTCCTTGCCCCGGGGGAGGTACCGGTATACTTGAGGTAATCGAATGGGATCAGGAAAACCAATACCTGCGGTTTTATTCAAATGGCGATGCCACCTTTGAAGAAGAATGGGAAGACCGTCAGCTTGACTGGGCTAACTCTGATTGCACCAATGCGGTTTACATTGATGATTCCGGTACAGATTCGGACATGGCTGGATGGGGATATGATCCTGCCACAAAGATCATGAGCATTACCTATGATGGATATTACGATGAATTTGGCAACTATATTTCACCCTACATACAGCAGGTGAAGGTGGTCTCACAATCGCCAAACAAAATTGTTATTTCTGTAATTGGTTTTGACGATGAATTCTTTGAAGATGCAACCTTCGAATTCCATCTTATTCCAAAATGATGATATAGCTCTTTATGAGTCAAAGCCCCTTCTTTCGGAGGGGCTTTTTTATTTCCCCATCAGCTTTTTGATCTCATTCAATTTGAGCAGCGCATCTACAGGGGAGATCAGATTGATGTCTGTTTTTTCAAGTAGGTCTTTGACTTTCAGGTAATTAGGATCATTCGCCTCAAAGGCGCTCATCTGGTAGCTCTGGGATTTTAGTTTCTTGACTTCCTCCCTTGCCGACTTCAGGGTTTTGGTTTCCTCCATTTGCATCAGGACTTCATGAGCCCTTAGGACCACCGGATTGGGAATACCGGCCATCTGCGCCACATGGATCCCGAAACTGTGTTCGCTGCCTCCTTCCTCAAGTTTTCTAAGGAATACTACTTTTTTCCCGAGTTCTTTTACTGAGACATTGAAGTTCTTCACTTTGTCCAGCTTGGATGATAACTCGTTCAATTCATGATAATGAGTTGCAAATAAGGTCTTGGGGTGAAACTTATTGTTGTTATGAAGATATTCCACGATCGACCAGGCTATGGAAATGCCATCAAAAGTGCTGGTACCACGACCGATCTCGTCCATGATCACCAGGGACCGGGGGCTGAGATTATTTAGAATGCTGGCGGTCTCGCTCATCTCAACCATGAAGGTGGACTCCCCTTTGCTTAGATTATCCGAAGCTCCTACCCGGGTAAAGATCTTATCTACGAGACCTATTTTTGCGTTATTGGCGGGAACCATACTCCCTACCTGGGCTAAAACGCATATCAGAGCGTTTTGCCGCAAATAGGCTGATTTTCCAGCCATATTTGGGCCGGTAATGATATGGATCTGGGAGTTTTCCGGATCAAGAACTACATCATTCGGGATATATTTTTCCCCTGGAGGTAATTGGTTTTCTATTACGGGATGACGTCCGGCATCGATCTCTATCCTCAGGCTTTCATCCAGCTCGGGGAAACAATAACTCCTTCCCCTTCCAACTTTTGCGAAAGAAATGAGGCAGTCGAGATTTCCAATTGCAAGGGCTGCAGATTGTATGGAGGCTACATACGGCTGGCTGTCCTCAATCAATTCTTGGAAAAAAGAAAACTCCAGTTCCCGGATCTTTTCATCAGCGTTTAGGATCTTTTCCTCAAAATTCTTCAGCTCTTCAGTGATATATCTCTCCGCATTGACCAGTGTCTGCTTCCGGATCCACTCCTCAGGAACCTTTTCTTTATGGGCGTTGGAGACTTCCAGGTAATAACCGAATACTTTGTTAAAGGAGATCTTAAGTTTTGGGATACCTGTCCTTTCCGCTTCTCTTTCCCTGATGTTTTCAAGATGTTGCTTTCCGGAGTTGGCGATCTTCCTCAGTTCGTCAAGGTCAGCTGAGAATTCATCCCTTATGATTCCACCAAGGTTGGATTGAAATCCCGGCTCATCTACAAGGGTCTCATTGATCCTTTTCTGAAGCTCTGTGCATGGATTCAACGCTCCATGAAAACGGCTTAAGGCCCCCTTTTCGAATTGTGCGTATTCCCTTATGGCCTGAATGCTTTCCAATGCGATCGAAATGGCTTTCATTTCCCTCGGATTCACCCTTTTGGCAGCAACCTTGGAGATCAATCGGCTTAGATCACCACAATTCTTGATCAACCTGGAAAGGTCATCTGAGAATTCCTCATCTTCGTAGAAAACCTTTACTCCTTCCTGCCTTTTCTCGATCTCTTCCAGATCCTTCGAAGGCATGACCAGCCACCTTTTGATCAAACGACCTCCCATTGGAGAAACCGTCTTGTTGATTATATCCACCAGAGGAGTTCCATCCTGCTGCCTGGAATGAAGGATCTCTAAATTCTCGATGGTGAACTGATCCATCCATACGAAATCCTGATCATCGATCCTTGAAATGGTGTTGATATGATCGGTATGACGGTGTTCGGTTTCCTCTAGATAATGGAGGATGGCCCCTGCACATCCTATCCCTCCCTGAAGTTCCTCAATGCCATATCCCTTTAGGTTTTTTGCATTGAATTGATGGGTCAGTTTTTCATAACCAAAATCATGGGTGAATGCCCAATCATCCAATCTGAAAAGATTATAACCCTGACCAAAAAGACTTTGGAAATCGGCTTCCTCTTTCTTTTGTAAAAGAACCTCTGAAGGTGAAAATGCTTTAAGGTTTTTAGCAATGGACGCACTGCCTCCCTCCGAAATAAAGAATTCGCCTGTCGAAACATCAAGAAAAGCTATGGACCAGCCCTCTTTGATCTGATGCACTGCAGCAAGATAATTATTTGAGCCTGCGGTCAAGACCTCATCATTGAAACTCAGGCCTGGGGTTACCAATTCGGTGATGCCCCTTTTTACCACGCCCTTTGCTTGCTTAGGATCCTCCAGCTGGTCACAAATGGCTACTCTGAAACCGGCTTTTACCAACTTTGGAAGATAGGCCTCCAAGGCATGGTGGGGAAATCCAGCAAGATCCACCTCGGAAGCAGCTCCATTAGACCTTTTTGTTAGAACTATTCCTAAGGCCTCACTTGCCCTCTTGGCATCTTCATCGAAGGTCTCATAAAAGTCGCCTACCCTAAAAAGAAGGATCGCCCCTGGATGTTTTGATTTTATAGCATAATACTGCTTCATCAAGGGGGTCTGAGAAATAGCTTTCTTTGCTGCCATTAAAAATTTGGGAGGTCAACAAATATGTTGATTTTGGACTGGCTTAGCAATCATGTAAATTGTTCTTTTTCCACATGAAGAAAAAATCTATGGAAGAACTGGGAAGGCTTAGTCCCGGTGATTCCCTGAGTTCAAAAAAACTTCCGGTTTCTGTGATCCTGGATAATGTCAGGAGTGCCTACAATGTGGGTTCCTGCTTTAGAACCGCGGATGCTTTTGGGCTTGAAAGCATTTGGTTGGGGGGTATTACCGCTTGTCCCCCCCACAGAGAGATCATGAAGACCGCCTTGGGTTCTACCGAATCGGTCAGATGGGTTTATCAGGAAAATACACTTGATGCGATCAACAAGCAAAAATCTGATGAGAAGCTGGTCTTTGCAGTGGAACAGGTCCACCACTCAACCCCCCTCCATGAATTCATTCCTGAAAAGGGGAAGGCTTATTCATTTGTTTTTGGAAACGAGGCTTTTGGAGTTGAAGATAAGGTTTTGAGTGAATGCCATGGATCAATTGAGATCCCCCAATTTGGCCATAAACATTCTTTGAACATCGCCATTAGTATGGGAATAGCTCTTTGGCACTTCTTCCTGCACTTTTCCGGCCAGGAGTAGGTTAATCCCGGCCTCAGATCCAGCATCAAATTTGAACAAGCCGGAAATCCTTGTTTTTTTGGGGTCAGAATTTTTTTCCAAATCCAATTTATGATTAAGCAGATCAATGATGTGAAGGATTTCCACGAGGCATTCAAGATACCCGTGGAAAATGATGGTCCTGTGATTCCCTCAAAAGAACGATGTGCTCTCAGATATAGTCTGATCAGAGAAGAGCTGGAAGAATTCAAGCAGGCGTTCGAGGCCGGAGATATGGTCGAGGTGGCAGATGCCTTGACTGATCTTCAATATGTACTTTTTGGCAGCGTGCTTGAGTTCGGCCTTCAGGCCAAGTTTGAGGAGCTTTTTGCTGAGGTGCAAAGAAGCAATATGAGCAAACTGGATGAAGATGGAAATGCGATATACAGGGAGGACGGAAAGGTCCTCAAGAGCCGATTATGGACACCTCCGGACCTAAAAAGTATTTTGGACTCATGAGGTTTCTATTGACCGCCTTTATTGGTCTTTTCCTGTCCTGCACCCAAAATTTAGAAAAGGCTTCCAAGGAAGTAAGGGTCGATCTTGAGGAAGATGAAAAGGTGGTCAAATCAATCTTCGATGAGGTCCTTCGAAATGGAGAGGCTTACTCCAATCTTAGACATCTCTGTAAGGTAATTGGTCCCAGACTTTCAGGTTCTCCCCAAGCAGAACAGGCAGTGGAGTACACGGCAGAGGTGATGCGGAGATCCGGCTTTGATACCGTTTACTTTCAAGAGGTCATGGTGCCTAAGTGGGTCAGGAGAGAAAGGGCCAAGGCCTTTGCTTACCTATCAGATACCCGGGTGGAGTTGAATGTTTGCGCCCTTGGAAATTCAGTAGGAACCGAGGGAACGATCAGGGGCAAGGTGGTAGAGGTCACATCTTTTGAGGAATTGGAAAAGCTTGGAAAAGAAAATGTTAAAGGCAAGATCGTCTTTTATAATCAAGCTATGGACCCTACCTTCATTCGGACAGGAAGGGCCTATGGCACGGCGGGTTTTCAACGCTGGTCTGGGCCATCGGAAGCTGCTAAATACGGAGCTATCGCCTCAATGAACCGAAGCCTTGGCTCCTCCATAGATGATTTCCCTCACACCGGGAGTACTGGATACAAGCTTAATCTTCCAAAGATCCCTGCTTCAGCTATTTCCACCAGAGATGCAGAAATGCTGCACGAACTATTGGAAAAAGAGCCTGATCTGGAAATATCACTTCATATGGATTGTGGAATGGAGGGAGAGGTGCTTTCCCATAATGTAGTCGGGGAGATCAAAGGAGTCAGAGACCCGGAGAAGATAATAGTGGTAGGGGGCCATCTGGACTCATGGGACCTGGGAGAGGGAGCAAGCGATGATGGAACAGGCTGCATGCAGGCCATAGAGGTATTAAGGATATTCAAAGCCCTGGACCAAAAACCAAACAATACCCTTCGAGCGGTGATGTTCATGAATGAGGAGAACGGATTAAGGGGGGGGAAGAAATACGCTCAGCTGGCGGAAGAAAATAGGGAGTTCCATGTCGCAGCTATGGAAAGCGATGGAGGTGGTTTTACCCCTTATGGGTTTGGGTATACCCTTCCTGACTCCACAATGGAAGAAAGGATCCAACTATGGAAGCCATTGTTTGAAAGAAGAGAAATGCATGTTTTGAGAAGAGGAGGAGGCGGAGCGGATATTGGGCCACTTAGGAACCAGAATGTTCCTTTGTTTGGCCTTTATGTAGATTCTCAACGATATTTCTATTATCACCATACTTCTGATGACCTTTTTGAGAAGGTGAATGACCGGGAACTTCATCTTGGCGCCGGAGCAATGGCCTCCATGATCTATCTTATTGATAAGTATGGTCTGGAATAAATGAATCCTTAGTTACAAAAGCCCGTTAAAAGGAATAAAACATGACAGTACCAGCCTGAATAAACCGTATGAAATTTTTCTATAGCCTATTACTGCTGTCCCTATTCCCATTAGTTGTTTTTCCCCAGCACTACCTCGATCTGATGAACCGGGAAAGAGTAAACTTCTTTGAAGTTCAGAAAGCTGCGGAGGAATATTTTGAAGGAAAAGATAGGGGAAGGGGTTCCGGATATAAACAATTCAAAAGGTGGGAATACCAAAGTCAACGAGAGCTTGATCCCGAGGGTTATGTTATTCCCGCTACTCAGGTCTGGTCTGAGTTGGCGTCCTTCCAAAGCAATTACCCCTCTCCTGAGTCCACAAATCTTACCGGGGATTGGAAGCCTTTGGGACCAACAAACTGGAACCGCACATCCGGTTGGAATCCCGGTGTTGGAAGGGTAGTGTGTATAGCCGTTGAACCCGTTGCTCAGCAATTGATCTATGTAGGCGCCCCCAAAGGAGGCCTTTGGAAAACCACCAATGCCGGAAGCACCTGGAGACCGCTTTCGGATGATATGGCCGTAATGGATGTTTGGTCGGTTAGTATAGACCCCGGAGATACCAGCACGGTTTATATGGGCACTGCTGGTGGCGGGGTAATGAAATCCACAGATGGAGGCGCCAACTGGACTTCTCTGCCAGGACCTTCCGGAGCGGTGAGAAGAATACTGATCAGCCCTACAAATTCAAACCTTGTCTTCGCTGCATCCTCAAATGGGGTATGGAGAAGTACCAATGCGGGAAGCAATTGGACCAAGGTCCATTTTTCAGGGGTAGAGGACATGGATTTCAGGCCTGGGAACGAGAATGTGGTCTATGCCTGTGGGAGTTCGTTCTTCAGGTCGACAAACAATGGAACCAGTTTTTCTACAGTCACGGTAGCAGGCAGTAATGGTCAAAGAATGAAAATGGCTGTTACCCCTCATGATCCAAACTATGTCTATTTGATACAAAGATCAGGTAGTATTTTCGGAGCATTATTCAGATCTACAAATGGTGGCACGAGTTTTACGACTAGGATCGCCTATCAGGGACCTGGAACAGGTACCAATTTTCTTGGTTATTCCACAACCGGAAATGATACTCAAGGACAGGCTTGGAGAGATATGGCTATCTGCGTTTCTCCAACAAACAAAGAAGAGGTCCACATAGCAGGAATCGCCTGCTGGAAATCCCTTAATGGGGGAAGTAGTTTTTCTGTTACCACCGCCTGGTACTTACCCAATTCTATTGGATATAATCACGCGGATGTTGAGGTCCTTCAATTTGTTGGGAACAACATCTATTCAGGTACAGATGGAGGAATATATATAAGTACGGACAACGCCGACAACTTTACCGACCTCTCAGCTGGGTTAGGTATAAGGGAGTTTTATAGAATTGGTTGTGCCAAGACCGACATCAATGTGGTTTCAGGAGGAGCTCAGGATAACGGAACCTCCGTAATGAGGGGTGCCACGCGCAGTTGGGTGGATTGGCTAGGGGCCGATGGAATGGAAACCTTTGTAGATCATTCCAACGCCAACAACTTATTCGGAACCAGCCAGTACGGTTCCATGTATAGATCAGTCAACCAAGGAAATAGCAGATTCTCTATCTCCAAACCAGCAGGGGTTGGAAACGGAAATTGGGTAACTCCCTTTGAGCAGGACCCAATAGTTCCAACCACCATTTATGTGGGTTTCGATGAATTGTATAAGTCGACTGCTTCAGGATCCAACTGGACGGCTATTTCCAACATCAACATTGGAAATCTGGATGAGGTCGCAATTGCCCCTTCCAACAACCAGGTGATCTATGTGGCAAACAATTCAACGGTCTACAAAACCACAAATGGAGGAACCACATGGACAAATATTTCAAGTGGTGTTTCAGGATTTGTGAATTATATAAGTGTTGATCCAAATGATCCAAACAGAGTTGCTTTGGCTACATCAGCGAGTTCATCAAAGGTTTTGATCAGTACCAATGGAGGGTCTAGCTGGGTGAATCACACCTCCAACCTTCCAAGCATCGGAGCCAACTGCGTCCTCCTGGATAAGACCTCAAGAAGAGGGATCTATGTAGGTATGCAGGGAGCGGTGTATTACACGGACGATTCATTGGCGAACTGGGTGTCCTTTATGTCTGGCCTGCCAAGAGTCAGGGTATACGAATTGGAGATCCAGGAGCAGGCACAAATGATCAGAGCTGGAACCTATGGACGTGGACTATGGGAATCCCCTGTTTATCCTTCTGGTTCGGCAGCCCCTATAGCGAATCTTTCTGCAAGCGCAACCGAGATAGTGGTGGGTGATACCGTCCATTTCAACGACCTCTCCTTAGGAAGCCCTACCTCAAGGCTTTGGGATTTTCCTGGAGGAAACCCACCTTCCTCAACCCAAGCGAGTCCATCCGTGATTTACCATACCCCGGGCATTTATGATGTTAGCCTCGAGGTCGGAAATTCCATAGGCTCGGATAGCATTACCCAAACCGATTTGATAACAGTTAAGAGATACTGCAGCTCTGAGGCCACAAATAGTATAGACAGCTATATCAGAAGAGTACAACTGGGAAGTATAGATAACACGGATCTAAGCTGTGCCACATATTCAGATTTTTCACACCTTGAGACAGGCCTCTACCGCGATAGCACCTATCTGATCTCTGTTACAACCGATGATTGCGATGGTGGAGGAACTTATTCTAAAGGATTCAAGGTATACATCGACTGGGATTCCAACAATGAATTCGATGAGGTTTCGGAAATGGTGTTCTCTTCTCCAGTTCAGGCTTCGGGTACCTTTGTTACCGCTATTTCGGTTCCAAGCAATGCTGTTTTGGGAAGATCTGGGCTTAGGATCGTTTGCTCTGAATTTAATCCTATTCAAGCCTGTGGAACCTATTCTTATGGGGAAACAGAGGATTATACAGTCGACATCAAGGACACTGCTGTTTGTCCACAGGTCAGCATTTCAACTTCCAGCCAGCATCAGACAAGCTGTATGGGAAGTTCCTCAATATCCCTTTCAGGTGGCCAGCCATCAGGGGGGTCTTTCTCTGGATCATTTGTGAGCGGTGGCCAGTTTGATGTCCAGGCTGCGGGAATCGGTGTTCATACTTATTATTATTCCTATAATGATGGTGTAGGATGCTCCGGATTGGATTCGGGAACAATTACGGTTGCACCTCTTCCGGATATTTCTGCCTCTGACGATGGAGCAACCCCTGCCTCGGGAGATACGATCTACGCTTGTCTAAGCAATCCAGGCACTCCTCTTGTATCCCTTTATTTCCTCGCTGACAACATAGGCAGCCTTACCCCACCTGTGCTCGGGAGCTGGACTAGCCTTAGTGGAGGATCCATGCTCAACGGGTCAAATAGACCTCAAGGTTCTCCGGCCACCTTTTCTCCTGATCCGGATTCGCTGGTTTCAACCTTGAACCTGGTTGTCGAGGATGCCAACGGTTGTGCTGCAGTCAAAGCCGTGAAGGTTTTTATATCTCCTTATCCCAACGCCGATGTTCAATTGGATCAAAACCAAGTATGCATAGGAGAGGATACTATAAACATGAATTTCTTGAACCTGCCAGCGCAAAGTTTTTCGCATACGGTTACAAGAGTTAGAACCAATCCACCAATGTCTCCATTTAGCCAGGGTGTGGTGTATATCTCCACAGGATTGGAATTCAAAAACTCAATAAGCTTTGTTCCGGGACAAAGTCTAACCAACCCGATCAACCAGGTCTCAGTTCCTACTTGGTTCGTTTATCAATGGGACTTTACCGACCTGAGTGGTTGTGCCACAAGGAGACTTGATAGTATTCTGGTTGGTCCAAAACCAGCTGTAACCCTTTCAAATCTTGCCGGAACCTGTATCAATGGCCCCCAACAGCTTTTAACTGCAGGGACCCCCTCTTCTGGGGTCTACAGTGGTCCGGGGGTTGTTAACGGTAGTTTTGACCCTCAAATTGCTGGTATTGGGATCCACCAAATTGTTTATTCCTATACCAATGCTCAAGGTTGCTCGAATTCGGATACCAACACAATTGAGGTCTCCGGCCTGCCAAATGTCACGCTTTCCAATCAGGGCACCACTTGTCTAAACTCAGCACCCATGACTCTTTCCGGAGGAACCCCTTCACCAGGAACATATTCTGGGCCAGGTGTTTCTAATGGCTCCTTTTTCCCGCAACAGGCTGGGGTTGGGATGCATCAGATCGTATACTCCTTTTCTGACAATAATGGGTGTATGAATTCAGATACAAACACAATTGAGGTTTTCGCGCCTCCAAATGTGACGCTCCCCAATTTGGGAACCACTTGCGTCAATTCAGGGTTTGTGACCCTAACCGGAGGAACCCCGGCATCGGGAACATATACAGGACCTGGGGTTTCCAATGGCAGCTTTTTCCCCCAGCAAGCCGGGATTGGGATCCATCGGATCGTGTACTCCCATACAGACAATAACGGATGTGTGAATTCTGACACGAACACTATCGAGGTTCTGCCTCTTCCCAATGTTAATCTTCCCAATTTGGGCTCTGCTTGCGTCAATTCAGGCCCGGTGATATTGTCCGGAGGATCACCTGCACCAGGAACATACTCTGGACCAGGGGTTTCCAATGGCTCCTTTTTCCCACAACAAGTCGGGGTGGGGATTTACCAGATCGTTTATTCCCACGTAGATATTAATGGTTGCGTGAATTCTGATACAAACACTATTGAGGTACTGGCCCCTCCCAATGTGGCCCACCCGAACCTTGTAGGGCATTGTTCTGCCGATCCTCCTGTGACTCTGACAGGTGGAACACCTTCTGGCGGCAGCTATTCAGGCCCAGGGGTAAGTGGGGGAATCTTTGACCCTTCCATTGCAGGGCCCGGACTGCACCAACTGACATACACGTATTCAAATGCCAATAATTGTACAAATAGCGCGCAGTTTGATGCGCCTGTTTTCAGCGATCCGGGGGCCAATTTCGATTATACCGTCAATGGACCCACAGTGAGTTTTCATGATCTATCAAGCAATGCTGCTTCCTGGTCCTGGGATTTTGGAGATGGCTCTACGGGACTTGGACAAAACCCGTTTCATACCTATGCTAGCCAGGGGACCTATCAGGTCTGCTTGTCGGTAAGCTCATTTGAAGGGTGTTTAAATACCTTTTGCCGGGACGTGCCCGTTATTTCAGTTGGCCTTGGCGGCGAACTGGGTTCTTCTTCTGTTCAGGTCTTTCCCAACCCTTTTGATGAGGAGATAATTATTAAAATGGATTTCGATCATGATATTGTAAAGGGGTTGATCTATGACCCACTTGGAAGGATGATCAAAGAGGTGGAAATCGCCAAGAATTCCAGGGAAACGGTAGTGAAACTTGGAGAGTTGCCTGCTGGTAGTTACTTCCTGAATCTTAGCGATCAAAGCGGCACCTTGACCATTCCGATACAGAAGAATTGATCAGGAATTGATCTCCACGAACTTATTGACGTCCTGATGCTTGCCTAAAAGGATCAGGACATCCGTATCGCTGAGTAGGGTCTCGCCTCTTGGGACTCCAACTATGTGCTGAACATTTTGAAATTGGCCATTGACCTTTTCTTCAAAGGTTCTTTTGATGGTTATCAGATTGAGATTATAATTTTCCCTCAACCCTATTTCCTTCAAGGACTTGTTATGGGTTTTTGGTGGGTTGTTGATCTCAACGATCTCAAAATTGTCTGGCAGGGGAAGGAAGGTCTTCATGTTAGGGTGTATGAGCATCTCAGCAACTGTCCTGCCTACCTCACCTTCAGGAGAAAGGATCTCCTTTACCCCAACCTTTTCAAGGATCTTGTACTGTTGCAGGCTGGCAGCTCTTGCAATCACCCTCTTAACCTTGAGCTCTAAAAGGAGAACCGTGGTCATCAATAGCCCTTCAAAATTTTCTCCTATTGCTACAACCACGGCATCCATATCGGGGATATTGTGGGCCATCAGGGCTTTGATGTCGGTGGAATCCATAGATACCGCATATGCGACCTCATCTTTTAGTGCTTCCACCTTGTCGAGATTCCAATCAATTGCCAGGACCTCAGCACCTCTGGACGCAAGATTCCTTGCGATCGAGGTCCCAAAAATTCCTAATCCTATTACTGCGTAGCGCTGAGCCATGTCAGATCTTTGATTTCAGGTACGAAGTTACCAAGGAAAGCTCCTTTTCAAAAGATTTGTTGTTGATGATGACAAGGTCGGCCTCTTCTTTTTGAGGCTCTATGTACTTTGAAAATGCTGGTGCCACATGGTGCCTGTATCGGTAGATCACATCCTCCTTATCATACCCACGTTCAATTTCATCCCTTCTGATCCTTCGCTTCAACTTAACCTCTTCGTCAGCCTGGATAAATATCTTATAATCATATATGGCCCGAAGTGAGCTCAGATAAAGGCTAAAGATCCCTTCGGCCAGAATGATCGGGGCTGGGGTTATGGTAATGATCCCCGGTTTTAGATCACGGTAGTTAAAATTGTACTCCTCCTTTTTAATTTTTTTCCCTTCTATCAGGCTCTGAAGGTCTTTCTCGTAATGCTCCAGATCTATGGATTGGGGAGTGTCGAAATTTTCGATCCCCTTCTCATCTTTTGGCTGTTTGCCTATTGGTTTATAATAATGGTCCTGAGAGATCAGGCTTATACTTTCCGGCTGAAATTGCTGTTTTAGTTGGTTGATGAAATAGGTCTTCCCTGAGCCGCTTCCCCCTGTAATTCCAACTACGAATGGTTTATTCCGATTTTTCATTGATAAAATTTTGGAATTTTTCCAGGGCCCTTGATCTATGGCTAAGCGCATTTTTTTGACGGGCTTCCATTTCAGCAAAGGTCTTTTCATATCCCTCTGGAACAAAAATGGGATCGTATCCAAATCCCTGCTTACCCCTGGGAGATCCTGTAATTTGACCCCGGATTTCACCTTCAAACTCCCAATACGCTGAACCGTCAAAGTAGGAAAGAACAGTTCGGAATCTTGCCTCCCGGTTATCCTTTCCTTCGAGCTCCGAGAGAACTTTTTCCATATTCTTGATCGGGTCAGGTGGTAGTCCTGCGTATCGCGCTGAATAAACCCCCGGTCGGCCTGCCAAAGAAGCGATCTCAAGGCCCGTGTCGTCAGCAAGGCAAGGCTTGCCAAAAAGTCGTGCGATATGTGAAGATTTTATTTTTGCATTCTCTTCCAAAGTGGTACCTGTTTCTTCGATTTCCCCCTTAAACCCTATGTCCTTCAGAGTCAACAATTTCACACTGTGGGGCAAAATGGACAGGATTTCTTCCTGTTTATTCTTATTATTTGAAGCGATGATTAGCTCCATGCGAGAAAATGTTCATAAAATCTTTGGAAATAGGGCCCGAAAAATAAAACCAATTTGGATTTTAAGGGTTATAGAGTAGAATTATTCAGAAATGGCGAACTATTCCATTAAGGATTTAGAGAAGCTTTCAGGCATTAAGGCTCACACCTTGAGAATCTGGGAGAAGAGGTACGCCTTTCTGAAACCAAAGAGGACCAAGACCAATATCCGGTTTTACGATGATGACCAGCTAAAAAGGATTCTCAGCATTTCGATCCTTAATGAGCAGGGCATGAAGATCTCTCAGATCGCCAACATGTCCAAGGGCCAGATCGAAGATACTGTTAAAGGGATTGCAGGTCATTCCAGAAGCTATAAGTATTACATTGATCAATTGACCATTGCCATGGTCGATCTGGATGAGTTCAAATTCCAAGAAGTGCTTCACGAGGTCACTATGAAAATTGGTTTTGAAGATCTGGTCACCAATGTCCTTTATGCATTCCTGGATCAGATCGGGGTTTTATGGCTTACAGGAAGCATTATTCCAGCCCAGGAACATTTTGTTACCAACCTTATCAGACAGAAGATCCTTGTTGCTATCGACGGCCTGCCTACCCATATGGATAGAAAGCTTCCAAGCATGGTCATGTTCCTTCCGGAAAAAGAAATGCATGAGATCGGTTTGCTGTTTCAATACTATTTAGCCAAGAAGCAAGGGTTTAAGGTGTTTTATCTTGGGCAGATCGTTCCCCAGGAAGATGCTCTTGAAACGCTTGACCAGCTTATGCCAAGCTATGTGGTGATCAGCATGACAACTCCTCAGTTCAACGATGGGGGTAAAATGTTTTTTCAGCAATGTCATAAAAGAGCGTCAGTCAAAAAAGTCATATGCTCCGGCTCGGGTATTGGACCAGAAGAAGCTGCCAAGCATGGGGTCCATTATGTGAAAACCGCTGCCGAATTCAAGGATTATCTCCTTTCCTTGAAAAAAACTGTTTAGTTTTTTTTGTTTTTCTTTAAACAATCACTTTGTTGATTTACAGGTAGTTATAGCCGATTTCGATTGCTTTGTTTAACATTATGAAGAAAAAAGTTGAACAAATTCTTGGCTTTTTGTTTAACCTTTATATAAATTTGTTGAACAACATAAGACAAAAGTTATGACCGCAATAGAGTTTAACACCAGAGTCGGATCGATGTACGGAAGCCTTGAGCAATTCACCAGGAAGTTTACAAAGGACCCCGATGAGGCTGCTGATCTGGTTCAGGAGACCATGCTGAAAGCATTCAGGTACAGACAGAAATTTCGTCATGATACAAACCTGAAGGCCTGGCTCTTCACCATCATGAAAAATACCTTCATTAATAATTACAGAAAATTATCGAGGTTTACTTTTCATTCGGAATCGGATGATGAGAACTATATGGTTCCTGTAAAGGACGATTCCCTTGATGGAGCACCGGAGGATAAAATGCAGTACGATGAGCTCCTTTCTCTGGTGCGTGGTATCAAGGCAGAGTTCCGTATTCCATTTGAGATGCATTACAATGGTTATAAATACAACGAGATAGCTGAGAAACTAGGGATTCCTTTGGGTACGGTAAAGACCAGGATCTTTTACGCCAGAAAGGAGTTGCAGTCCTTGTTGACAAATATCAATGGCTAAAAAAGTTATTGTC
>JANQSY010000065.1 GCA_028279065.1 Cytophagales bacterium | reverse complement strand
GTACAGAAACGAGACACGGGATTGTGACACGAGTTTAGACCACGAAAGAGAAAATGACTCAAAAGGGTTTGGCAAGAAATTTAAAGCTTCTCACTTATTCATGGTCTGAGATGTTTTTCTTCGCCTTTTCCTTCGAAAAGAACTCCTTGTTGAACTCCTCCGACTTGCCTTTGGGAATGGAAAGGCTTTCCCAGTCCTTGCCCAGGATGATCTTTCCGATATAGACCATCTGACCTACGTGCGAGGGGATATGGGCCAATTGCCTTTGAATGGCTTCCAGGACCGTATGCCCCTCGCCACGAATATAGATCACCCGATCAAGATCCTTTTCCGAAAGCCCATCCAATGCCTCCTCCAGGCATTTCCAACCCTCATTCCAGTAGGCCATCAATTCAGTGGTAGAGGAAAACTCGACCTCAAATTCCCTGTCTCTTTTCCTCCATTCTTTTTCCCCGTCCTTGGTCAGGAAATCCGTCCATCTGCTTTTCATATTCCCGGCGATATGCTGGATCAGGAGGGCAAGGCTGTTCGACTCCTCATTGGGACTCCAGAACCACATTTCCTCCGGAACCCTTTCAAGGGTCTTTTCACCCAATTGCCTGTAAAGCTTGAAGATCTTTTTACTGCTGGATAGGAAGTCCTTCATGAATCGGCCCGAAATTTATCAATAAACCCGAATGAACAATGAATCAGACTCCCCCACAGGCTATCATCCCGATTTCATTGTTCATTATTCACTATTAATTGCCCACTGCGTTTTAGGTCTTGTCCCTCGTCCTTTTAATCGACGAAGCTTTAGCGAAAGTGATCGTTTCTCGTTTCTCAATCTCGCTTCTCGTATCCAACCTCAAACTTCGAACTTCAAACTCCAGTCTCATTTTGTCTTTATTCAAGATTTTTTTGGTTAATTTTATAGTCTCATGGATTGGCTAAAGTGATGATTGTTGTATCCTGTTGGACATCCTAAGGAATAAAATTAAAATATGCACATTAAAAGTATTGAGATAAAGAATTTTAGAAACTTCTCAAATTTTGAAATTTCTTTTAAAGATGGTTTCCAGACCGTAATAGGTGAGAATAATATAGGCAAAAGCAATCTTTATAGGGCAATAAGACTAGTTCTTGATAGAAATCTATCATATAACTCACGAAATTTAGAAGAGCAGGACTTCCATGATTTTATAGACTTAGAAATAGGCTCATATATTTCGATAAGTATTGTATTCTATGGAGATAATTTAGCAAGCCTTCCAAATCTACATGCTTTAAAAACATCAGATAATACTGTCAGAATTTCTTATCTCTATGCTCATAAATCGAAATTAGTAGATACCGATGAAACATTTGACTCAATTGAGATAAAAGACTTTCAATGGAGGCTTTACGGTGGAGGAGAGAGTTTTGATATGGATGTCATAGAAACACTAAATCAAATTACTTTTAAAGATATTGATGGAATTAACCTTTTCTATATTACAGGTTTCAGAAATATCAATTCTGATTTATTCGGTAGTTCCAATTCTCTCCTGAGTCAATACTGTAAAACTCGAGAAAATGCTGATTCTGAAAGCGAAAGTGTCAAGACCATTATGTCTGATACTTCAGATTCACTAAATAAACTAGATTTCATACCACAAATTTCTCAAACTGTCAAAAATAAGAACAGTGAAATCGCTGGAAAACACTTTACTTTTCCGATTTCACTAGGTTTTCTCGGAAGCAATGACAGAGATGTTTGGAATGACCTCAAGATGTATTTTAATCCAAGATCAGAAAAAGAAATACCACTACACGTACTAGGATTAGGACAGAAAAATTTGCTCTACCTAAGCTTGTTCTTATCAAGACTTCTCAATGAGGAGAACGATTCTGAAATGAATATTTTACTTATTGAGGAACCCGAAGCACATTTACATCCTCAATTGCAAAAAATACTCTTCTCAAGTCTAAGCGAGCTAAGGAATACACAAGTCTTTATGACATCTCATTCTACTCATATTGCAAGTGACTGTGAATATAAGAACCTAAACGTCATATACAGCGCTTTAGATGGATCGACTAAATCTTTTTCACCGTTCATTGAAAACAATGAAACCCGAGATCACAAATTGCTCAAAAGATATTTAGATGCTACAAGATCTGAACTATTTTTTTCATCAGCAATAATTTTTGTAGAAGGAGTTTCTGAACAGTTCTTAATCCCAACAATATCTCAGAAGCTATACAATATAAACCTCACCGAGTACAATATCTCCGTAATACCAATCTATAGTAGATATTTTAATCCATTTCTTAAGTTATTACAAGATGGAAATTTCGAAATATTAGCTTGTGCAATAATCGATGGGGATAGTAGAGAGCACATCGGAGACGAATCGACAGCTGCTGTAGAGAATGCAAGAGCCTTAGAAGTGGTTAATAGAGTCAAAGTATTTGAGGGTCAAGATACGTTAGAAATAGATTTGTTCCCTGATACTGACACAAACTCAGATTATTTACAGAAATGTTTTATTAATCTTGGACATAAACAATCATATAATAACCTAATGGATACCACCGAAGATTGGTCATCCGAACTTATTAAAAGAATTGATGGCACTATCAAAAAGGGGAGGTTCGCACAAGAATTAGCTTTAAATGTTGATGACAATTTCGCTGTTCCAAATTATATTAAATCAGCATTAGAATACATCTACACAAAACGTAATATTCCTATTACTTAATGAAACTGAACCAAAAACAAAAAACAGCTGTATTTGACCTTTTAGGAAATACAATTGTTTCTGCTTCACCCGGCACTGGAAAAACAAGAACACTAGTTGCTCGAGCAGAATATAAACTTGATAAATTAGCAAAATACAAGTCCTTAGCTTTAATTACCTATACAAATGCCGCAGCCGACGAAATATCATTAAGGTTAGTAACAGACAAAAGTGTATTTATTGGAACAATACATAGTTTTTGCTTAGAATTCATTTTGCGGCCTTTCGGTTGGATATACAATTGGAACAGGCCAAAAGTTGTTAGTTACCAACAGCTAGTCGAGTTTTTTGAGCAAAATGAAAATTTCAATTTGGAAGAAAGCATTGGCCAAAATAAGTTTGATGAGATTGGTAAGATTAAAAAAAGACTAGATGGGTCGCTAGACTCTGGCGTAGAATGGAATCACACTTATGAATTCAGCGAGGTTGCAGATATCTATTTTAAATATTTAAATCAGCTGAATGTCATAGATTTTAATGAGATCTTATATCGCTCGTATAAGCTGATAAGTGAAAATCCCTTTATCGCAAAATCAATTGGTTCTAAGTTTTACGAAATTCTCGTCGATGAATTTCAAGATACCAATGTTTTTCAATATGAGATTTTAAAGACAATTAAAAACCGCGGAGAATGTACTTTTTTTCTGGTTGGTGATGAAAAACAACAAATATTCTCGTTTGCCGGTGCTATTGATAGTTCATTTGAAAATGCAATAAATGATTTTGGTTCTGAAATTGAAGAATTATCAGAAGCATATCGATCAACAGATAACATTGTAAATGCCTATACCAAATTATTTGAAAACCATCCAATAATTGATAACAAATCACATTATAGCGACTTGAATATTCAAGTGCAGTATATTGAAACACAAAAAAGTAATCATCTTCAAACAATAGATAGCATTATTGACTCTTTAATCGATGATGCTGGCATAGCATTGCCTGAAATCGCCATACTCTCAACAAGCTGGTACTCTGCTTATCCGGTTAGCAAAGCATTAAGGCAAAAGTATAGAATGGTTGGTCTTGGTGCATTACCCCATAAAAGTGTGAGCAATTCCACTATCGGTTTGCTTAAGGCATTGGCTAGATATTATGTTTCTTCTTCTTTACGAGGGTTAAGAAGTATTAAAAGAAACGTTGACTTGCATTTGTTAGAAAATGGTATTCAGTGGAAAGCCACAACGCTAAATACGACAATCAATAGTTTGATTGTTAAATTTCTCAACCTTCCTGTTGAAGAAAATATTTCTGATGGCTTTATTCAATTTAGGCAGCTATTTGATTCAATTTTTGGTGTAAATCATACAACCTTTGACGAATTAAATGAAATTATCAAGGAGGATGAAAAGCCATTTTGGACTACTAAAAACTACATTGAGACGCTCGCTGGTATTGATGGAATCACAAGCAATACAATTCATAAAGCAAAGGGACTTGAGTTTGATTCTGTCATTTTGAATGAAATGAATGAAAATAAAATACCTTACCAAAAGTTGTTAGACCGAAGTACGTGGACATATGAAGATTTGACAGAAGAAGGATTAGAAAATGGAAGAAAATTATTTTATGTAGCTATTAGCAGAGCCAGAAAGCATTTAATCATTCTTCATAATTGGAAACCATCGATATTCATAAATATGATAAAAGATTGAAGCGTATATGATCAAATCAAAAGCCATGATCAATAGCTAGCAAAGACTTTCAGCCCTATTCGAATTACAGTATTGAAAAAAGAATTCAGAAATATTAATCTAAACAATTGAAGAATATCGCTCAGAGGGCGCTGAATTAATGAAACGCCTTGGTGATAAGTTTAGATACGATATTTCAAACAATGAACAGTTCGAAGAACTGATTTGGATTCGCAGGAATTGAAACCAGTGCTAACTGAGCTTTATCTAACCGGAAAGATTAAGGAAATAAAATAAAAACGCTCTCCTAATGGCCCTCGTATTGGCCTAGCTCCCCATAACCCTTGTATTCGAAAGGGTGTTGCATAGGAGGTACAAGGGCCACAAAAACAGCTGTAATTCTTATCTACCACTGGCGGAATAATCCCAGCCAATTCAGAAATATTGAGCAACTTTCAATATCGATCCTGCTATTAGTATTCCAGGTAAGAACCGGATCCAATCACTGGACCTATTAAGAGGCCTCGTAATGATCATCATGGCCCTGGACCATGTCAGGGATTTCTTCAATGAGGGAACACTCTACGTTGATCCAGCCAACATGGAGACCACCACTCCTATCCTGTTCTTTACCCGGTGGATCACCCATTTTTGTGCTCCTACCTTTGTTTTCCTGGCCGGAACCGCTGCCTTCATGTATGGACAAAAGGTCCGGAACAAGACCCAGTTGAGCCGCTTTCTACTCACCAGAGGGCTGTGGCTGATCTTTGTGGAGGTCGTCATCATCAACTTTGCCTGGACCTTCGACATTAGCTTTTCCTTTGCCTTCCTGCAGGTGATCTGGGCCATAGGCTGTTGCATGATCTTCCTAAGCGGGATCATCTGGCTCCCGGTCTGGCTTGGGATCGGGGTCTCGTTTTTAATGGTTTTTGGCCATAACCTGCTGGACGGATTTACCATGGAGGGGATGTCAGCCGGAGCTATCGCCTGGTATATACTGCATCAATTCAGTTTCCTTGTGCTGAATGACGGTCAGCGGCTCCTGTTCTTTGCCTATCCCCTGGTCCCCTGGATCGGAGTGATGGCATTGGGTTATTATATGGGCAATTGGTTCAAAAGTGATTATCCGGCAGAACAAAGGGTGAAGAATCTTGTTCGCTGGGGGCTTGGGCTCTGCGCCCTCTTCCTGGTCTTCAGAATCTTTAACATTTATGGAGACCCCAACCCATGGGAAACCCAAAGATCCGCGATCTACACTTTCCTGGATTTTTGGAATACCAGTAAATATCCACCCTCCCTCCTGTTCCTCTGCATGACCCTTGGGCCTACCCTTCTGCTTTTGGCATGGGTCGATAATAAGAGCTTTAGCCGATCCAATCCGATGATCGTTTTCGGCAAGGTCCCCTTCTTCTATTATGTGATCCATTTCTATTTCATCCACCTCTTTGCCTTTTTCCTTTATGGGGTGAACGGGCATCCGGTTTCAGATATGATCCTGAGCGCAACCAGCTTTATGGACGGACATCTTGGAGAAATGGGCTTTCCCCTATGGGTGACCTATTTGATATGGATGGGCCTGGTGGTATTCCTGTACTTCCCCTGCAGATGGTATGCAAACCTAAAAGCAAGGAGGAAGGATCTTGTCATTTTGAGCTATCTTTAGTCAAATACTTAGGGTCCTTTTGAGGCGTTTAGTATGTGTTAAATAATGACATGATGAAGATTATCCATTTCACCTTTACTTTATTGATATCTCTTTTCCTGGGGTTTGGCTTCATTTCCTGTGAACAGGATCCTGATTGTGAAACCTCTCCAATTCTCTTGGGAGAGATCCCCTTGGCACCAACCTCCATCGATCATTTCCCTGTATTCTTTCACCCATCCCCTACCTATTTCGACAGCATGGGAAACAAAATAGAGTTTCGAAATTTTGAAGTGATTGAATCAGGGGATACAATTTTCCCTTACCATGGTTTCTCCCATTTTGGTGTAAGCAGGCCCTGCCCTGAAGACCCTTCGGTATTCAGGTCTGTCCGTTGGGAACCAGAAAATTATGTTTATTCATTGATTCAAGAAACCCCTTCCCTAGGTTTCTACTTTGAAGTAAGGTTGATTGTTAAGATCCTCAATTACTCAAGAGATAGAAAAAGAGACCAAATTTCTGTGAGTAAGTTTATTATCAATGATGGAGGTGGAGCAACCTCATGGGGACCAGAATCGGTAAAAGTTGTGGTTGATTGGAGGGATCTTTCTGACAATCCAATATCAAACTGGGAATCACCATTTTTTGATTCCCTGACTTTCAATGGAAAGACTTTTTACGATGTCTATGGAAATGAAAGCTCAGAGGTTTATTACAACCTTGACCAGGGAATCATTGCATTTCGAGACACCACAGGGATCATGTGGACACAATAACTCAGATTTTCTTCATTGGCTGGGCTTTCCAATAGGTCAGCGACCTCCAAAGCCATTCCATTGGACCAAAGCGATATCGCTCCAGGATCGGTTTTGACCAAAGGATCTGGACCGCCAGGATGGCCAATACGATAAGAAGCTGATAGGTCCTGCTGACCTGCCCGAATAGACCAAGGCCCGCGCCAAAAAAGATCAGTACGCAGATGACAGATTGGCTGAGGTAATTGGTAAAGGCCATTCTGCCTACCGCTTCCAATCTGCCTTTCAAGGATGCAAATCCGGATGATCTGGCAATAAGCATCACAGCACAGATATAGCCGTAGGCAGTAAAAAGGCTTCCCCAATAAATGAACTGAGATCCCAGGTAGAATGAAAAATCCCAGGAATACCCGGCTTCTGCATTCTTCCACAACCCGACGAGGCTGATGGCCGTTCCCAGGATCAGCCCCCAAACCAAACCCTTCTTATAAAATCCCGGATCCTTTTCAGCGCTTAGGATGCCAAGCTTATAAAGACCCATTCCAACCATCATCAGGCCAATAACCCGCCACATGGTACCCATCAAAAAGACCCAGGTCTGAAGCATGGTCGCCCCGGCAGAATTCTCCGCCAACTGGGAACCAAGGTCACCGGAGAAGGCCATGATCTCTTTCTTCAATAGTTCTTCCGAAGGCTCCCAGACCATCCGTATCTGTTCCTGTGCCTCGGCCGGCCAATACTGAATGGACAGGCCGAACATCAGATAGATCCCGGTATGAACAGCCATGATGATCAATCCCCAAATGATGAGGGACTTTGGCTTCCCCTTCCGAAAAAGAAAAACAAGAGCACCACAAAGTGCATAGGCCACGAGGATGTCCCCATACCAGATCAGGTGGGCATGGACCATTCCGATCACCAAGAGCCAAAAACTTCTCCTGTAATGGATAGCCCCGGCGCTTCCTCCCTTGGCCATAACATTTTCCGACATCAGGATGATGCCGGCTCCAAAGAGCATTGAAAAGATGCTGATAAACTTCTGATCCGCGAAAAGGTAACTGAAGATATAAACCGCCTTGTTCAGTCCTTCCATATCGCCAAAGGACATGGGGTTCAGATAAGCCGAGCCCGGCATCGAATAACTTTGAATATTCATGAAGAGAATACCAAGGACTGCAAACCCTCGAAGGAGGTCCAGGCTTCGAATCCTTTGATTCGAGCTAATTGGGGAGACCATCATAACTGGACTATTGATTAGCATTGCAATATAATTCTTGCAGACAAAAAATGATGCGATTATCTCTATGGCTTCTCCTGATGATCTTCAATTCGAGTTGCCTAATAGCTCAGAAGCTTTCATCGATTCAAAAGGGGTTTCTGGATAAATACGGAAAAGAAATAAGAACCGAGAAGAAGACCGGTGAGCTGATCTGGGAACCGGTCGCCGAATCGGTTTCAGGAAAGACCATAGTAGCATTGGGTGAGGTGAATCATGGATCGAGAGAGATCTTTCTTTATCGAAACGAGCTGATCAAGTACCTGCATGAGCAGCTGGGATATGATGTGGTATTGTTTGAATCCGGCCTTGGAGAGATGGCCACTGTAAACCAATTCCTTCCCCAATACCAGGGGGATCAGCTGACCAGTGGCTTCTTCGGGGGGTGGCAAACAAGCGAATTCAGGGAATTGATGGACTATCTGAAGGAAGAGAAGATGGGGGTCGGAGGCTTCGATGTCCAAAGGACAGGAGCCGGATTTGTCGGTTTTTATGAGCAGCAAGCAAGACTAAATGGATGGAGTGCCAAGGATATTGCTTCAGAGGAAAGGGCATTTGGGGAGATCAAATCCAGACTTTCGGATTATGGTTCTGAATTTTCTGATTTGGAGGAAGAGACACTTGCTCTAATCAAAAAATATAGAGAATTGATCGGGTCCTTGCCCTCAACCGGCCAGGAGCCAAAGACCGATCTTCTGCTTGCAAAAAGAACCTTCGAAAACAGGATAGGATACCTGAGTTATATGCTCAGGTTTAAAGAAAATGATGATTGGAATGCAAGATGGAAGGCCAGGGATTCGCTGATGGCCTCAAATGTGATCTGGTATCGGGATAATGTTTTCAAGGGAAAGAAGGTGATCCTGGTGGCCCACAATTTCCATATATCCAAGGAGAACCCAAGAGAAGAAGTGATGGGGGAATTTTTGGACGAGAAATATGGAAACTACTATTACTCCATGGGGATCTTTACCGGCGAAGGCAAATACATTGATAGTCGGGGAAATGAACGAACAACCGAGCCTCCATCAATGGAAGGATTGGATATCAAACATTTAATTCAGGAACTTAACCAGCCCTTGACCTTTATCGACTGTGCGGACAAAAAATACCGGGGAGGAGAATGGCTGGATGAGGAGATCATCATCAATGACAGCTTTATCGACCTCCATAATTCCAAGACCCTGGTCCTTTCCAAGGTGTTCGATGGATTGTTATTGATCGATAAAAGCAATCTGCCGGAAAAGTAGATCGGAGGAAATTCTTCAGAATGAATCAAGTAGTAGATGGTTGCACAGTTCTCCATGACCAAAAACCCGCTTCGAAAAAAACCATATTTCAAAAGGATTGAATTCTGGCCCGGTAAATATTGGAGGGTGATTTAATTCAAAGGCCAGTTCACGACCCTTTGAATTTTTCTACACGGTTATAGGTCTATTTCCGATAGCCTCTTCTCCCGAGTCCTCGGGATCAGAGGGAACTGTCGGTTTTTTAAACAATCCTTTTCTCATTCAACATAAACATCCAATCAGACCATTCAGGGGTCCTCAAAAAACAAGAATGTTTCGCTCTGAGTCCGAAGGGCGAAGAGCCTCTTGAAAGTTCTCTTTGATCAAGAACATGCTTCGAAATAGAATGCATCTCAAAAAGGATTGAAATAAGATCATAAAATTTTTTGGACGAGGTTGAAGATCAATGGAAAACCTGCAAACCATAGAATTTGATATAGGGGTGATAGGCCTTTTGTATATAAATCTCCGAAAAAGTCATTTTAACTAAGTTTGGGCTTAGTGGAGAAACAGGAAAAGCCCAATAACTGCCTTAACTGCAACCGGCCTCTGACCGGAAACTTTTGCATCCATTGTGGACAAAAAAGCTCGACCGGAAGAATAACATTCAACCATACCTTCAGGGAGTTTTTGAGTGCTTCATTTTCTTTTGAAGGGCCCCTCCTTTCAACCATAATTGGTCTCCTAAAAAATCCTGGAAAGATTTACCGGGACTTCTTGGCTGGTCGCCGGGTGCCCTATTACAAACCAGTGGCTTTTTTCATTTTACTTACGGCTATCTACGTATTATCAAGGCTGTTGATTGACTACGATCCTCTTCAAGGACAAATGGAGACACCTGCTACCGGGAATATGAAGGAGGCTCAAAGAATAAGCATGAAAGCCGCTCGGTACATGGTGAGCAATATCAACTATATCATGTTCTTCCTGGTATTTGCAATTGGGCTTTCTTTTAGATTGATTTTTCCAAAAAGGTTCAACCTATCCGAATACTGTACCATCGGCTTTTACATTTCAGCGATCTATGTGCTATTCGGCATACCCTTTATGATATTCAAGACCTATCTCTTAACCATTCCAAATCAGGTCCAGATGATCTTTCTTTTCCTGTTTATTTTTTACAGCGCCTTTTCTCTTTTCAGGGAACTAAAACCATTTCATCTGATAAGATATTTCCTGGTCAGCGGGCTAAGCATTTTCTTATATGTGCTTTTGGGATTTGGCTTTTCCTTGCTGGTGGTTGTCCTGGGCATGTCTTAGCCAAAACCGGATGGTGATTTTATTCAAAGGCCAGTTCACGACCCTTTGAATTTTTCTACGCGTTTATAGGTCTGCTTTCGAAAGCCTCTTCTCCCGAGGACTCGGGATCAGAGGGAATTGGATTCTTTTACCAGTCCTTCATCTCTTCAGACAAGTCCTTCCAATCAGGGTTTTCCGATTCGATCAATTTGATCTTCCAACTTCTCCTTTTTCCCTTGATGTAAAATTCAAAATCAAAGGCCTCCTCATAGCTCAAAAAATGTCTTCTAAAAACCAACCGATTTGTTTGGTACTGGGCTGAAAAGGCATTTGGATAAAACTTGCTCTTATGATCCTTTACCCTTGAAACAATATCCCTGGTCGAGCCGGTATAAAGAGTTGACTTCGTTCTGTTTGTCATGATATAGGTTGTTCCACCGCGGACCACACATATAAATTACAAAATTTCGCTCAGAGCCCTGAAGTGAACCGACCGAAGGGAGGTTATACTTCAGGGGAAGAGCCTCTCGTGAATATGCCTTTTTAAGAAATAACCCTTCGAAACAGAATGGATTTCCATTAGTAACGAAACAGGATCATGAGATTTCTTGGAGGTGGTCTAAGCTCATGGGTTAATTCCCACCCCTTTGAATTTCTCATCCCAAATAGAGTTAAATTCCCGATAGCCTCTTCTCCCGAGGACTCGGGATCAGAGGGAATCACTTCTTTTTTAAACAATCCTCTATCTCATTCGACTAATCCATCCAATTAGACTTTTTAAACTCAATCAAAACAAAAAATATTCCGCTCTGAGTCCGAAGGGCGAAGAGCCCCTCGAGCGTTCTCTTTAAACAAAAACCTGCGTCGAAAAAGAGTGCGTTTCAAACAGGAACGAAATAAGATCATGAAATTTTTTGGAGGGGGTTGAATCTCAAAGGAAAACTCTCGACCCTTTGAGCTCTTCTTTATCCCTGAAATGTCTGCTTTCTTTCATGGAAAAAGCCATGAAGTGCAGGGCAAGCTGATCGCAGAAAGCTTTGAAGACTGGAAAGGGTCCAATCCACAGCTTGATGATGAATGTGTCATTGGCGTAAGGATCCAGGAGCTTTCCTGACTCAAAGATTTAATCCTTTTTTCGTTAATTCATATCTAAAACCTAATCCTATGAACTTCTCAAAATTCAAGAATACCATCCTTGTTCTGATTTTCCTTATCCCTCTGTTTATCCCCAGGGCAAATGCTCAGCAAATGGGGGTTTCATTCAGCTATTTCTTCCCCCAGAATGGCTATATGTCCACCGTTGTCAGCCCATTTTCCATAAGAGGGCTAGGGCTGAAATTCAGCGATATCGTATCCGTAGAATCCGGCTTTTCACTTTATCGAATGGCTGGTATGAACATCACAGGAATGGACTCCCTGAGCAGCGAAAGGCCATTGATAGGCCCGAATTTCACCATTATGGTACCTCTTCAGCTGGTTTTGAAATTTGGAAACCAGCAACACCAATTCAGTGTGAAGGGAGGAGGTTACTTCTTCTATGCCTTTTCCAATTATATCAACTATGGGAATTTTGACCGTATGATCAGAGAACATGAAGGTTGGGACGTAGCTAACTCAAGCTGGACGATCAGTCCGGGCGTAGGCCTTGGCTGGGTGGTTGGAGCAGAATACCTGGTTTTTGTCACCGACCAGGTGGGGATATCCTTTGAGGCAAACTGGTATAGTGGAGGAGCAAATCTCAATCTGGAAGGTGCATATTGGGGAGGCCCTATCGATGGCCCGAATGAGATCTACACCGATCTAAAATACCAGGATGCCATGATCGATTATACGGGACTGGAGATTACCTTCGGAGTTGTCTTTAAAACCGGTGGATAAGTTAAGGGTATGAAAAATGTCGCAGTCCTTGGAGCAGGAAGGGTTGGAAAAGCCATGGCTCTTGATATGGCCAAAGGCCATCGTGTTCTTTTGGTTGACAGGGATGAAAAAGCCCTGAAGTCAGCTCAAAAGATCAACCCCGAGATCAAAGTCCAATCGGCAGACCTGGGCAATGTGTCTTCTTTGGGTGCTTTGGTTGATGGTTCCGATCTGGTAATTTCCGCGGTTCCAGGCTTCATGGGATTTCGGGTCCTTGAAGAATTGATCTCTTTGAAAAAAACCATAGTCGACATTTCATTTTTTCCCGAAGACTCTCTTGAACTGGATGATCATGCAAAACAGAACCGGGTAATTGCGGTGGTGGACTGCGGTGTTGCGCCCGGGATGGATAATATTTTGCTGGGCTACTGGGATCAACAAATGGAGGTCAGGGAATTCGAATGCCTGGTCGGGGGGCTTCCGGTGGAAAAAAGGTGGCCATTTAACTATAAGGCCCCATTCTCGCCCAGTGATGTAATTGAGGAATATGTGAGGCCTGCCCGGCTAATGGAAAAGGGTCAGGTGGTCACCAAGGCTCCCCTGTCTGAAGTTGAGGTGATCAATTTTCCTGAAGTAGGAGAACTTGAAGCCTTCAACTCTGATGGATTGAGGACCCTAGTCACCACAATGTCCCATATACCCAACATGAAGGAAAAGACCCTGAGGTTTCCGGGTCATGCACAAAACATCATGGTCTTAAAGGAATCAGGTTTTTTTGATACAGAGGAAATGGAGATCAATGGGGCTTCAATAAGACCCCTGGACTTCACCAGCAAGATCCTTTTTGAAGAATGGAAGCTAAATCCGGGGGATAAGGAGTTCACAGCCATGATGGTAAGGATAAAGGGCATTGATGGGGGGAAAGAAAAAGAGATCACCTATCATCTTCTTGATCGTTTTCACGAAGAAACCCAAATAAGCTCAATGGCGAGGACCACAGGCTATACTGCAACCGCTGCGGCAAACCTGATCCTGGAAGGAAGGTACGGGAGGATCGGGATCAATCCTCCTGAATACCTGGGTGAAAGCGGAAAAGAGAACTTTGAATTTATCCTGAAATACCTTCAGGAAAGGGATATTATCTACAGGTTTTCCGAAACCTAAGCTGCTCCGGAAGGCATGGAATGATCTAAGAATCCTTTGGTAAAATCTACCAACTCGTCTATCTCGTTTTCCCTTAATTGTCGGTTTTGTCCATAGACGATCATCCCTTCCCCATAGGCTTCAACATGAAAGCCTTCGTGGCCTTCCAGATAACTCAGCAATCCATCATTAAAGAAATTCCTTACCTCATTCTCATTTGATCCCTGTAGCAAATAGTGATCTGAAAAATCCGGATGGGAGTCAAAATCAATGTCCTTATTTCCCTGGCCATCCATTAAACGATCGATCACCTTCTCCTTTTCAAGAGTGAATTCCGGAAAACCCTTGACCGGAATGTGAAGTGCTGTGAATTCATCCAGTTTTCCAGTTATGAGGGCCCCCGCCTTAACCACCAGATCAGCAATAGTACACTCTATTCCATTGATGCTAGCAGTGATGATATTGTTTTCCCTCCTGATCTGCTTTCCATAAAATGAGGGAAAGGGCTTCCATCTGGTTGGCATTTGGCTCCCCGCATAATACGACCAGCCTTTTCCTTCTGAATAAGCCCTTAGTTTTTTGTCCCTGATGCTCTCCTGCACTTCAAGAGGCTTTGCGTTGGCCCTCCTTTCGGCAAGGGGATGCTCGGTTACAGGGTTCAAATGCTCAATATTCTCAATTTCCAGACCCAATCCTTTTAACTCCTGATTTCTCTCAAGCTCTCCAATATGGTGGATCACAGAATGGTCCACCATGGTAACCTGAGAAAAGTCCAATCTGATGTTCTTGTCCGGAAATCTTAAGAAAGCCTTCCTCAAACCCAGGAAGTTTGAAAAAACAAATGAGCCATGCATGGTGAGCTTGACCTCATGATCCCCTTCAATGATATTGTAATTCGCTTTGAACAACTCATTGAATTTGGTTCCCTTGACAATGTTGACAAGGAAATTCACAACGATACCGATAGCAATACCGATCAGGAGATCTGTTGCAAGCACCATGATCATGGTGGTCACGAAAACCAGTAATTCGGACTTTCCGATCAGGTATATATTCTTGAATTCGTTTGGAGAAGCCAGTTTGTAACCTGTGTAGATCAGCATCGCGGCCAGGGCAGCAATAGGGATATGATCGATGACCGGGCCACCAAAGAAGATGAAGAGTAGCAAGAACATGGCATGGAAGAAGTTCGCCCATTGGGTTTTTCCTCCGTTTGCGATATTGGCTGTGCTCCTTACGATCTCCGAGATCATAGGGAGGCCTCCGATCAATCCTGAAACCGATGTTCCAGCACCTACTCCACCTAGATCCCTGTTCAAATCGCTTTTCCTGTGCATATGATCCAACGAATCCACCGCCAAAGCGCTCAGCAATGA
Source organism: Cytophagales bacterium (assembly GCA_028279065.1). GTDB lineage: Bacteria > Bacteroidota > Bacteroidia > Cytophagales > CCMP332 > JANQHS01. The sequence continues at coordinate 381 of JANQSY010000065.1, read as the reverse complement.
TTCAAGTGCTGTAACCAAGGCGATACTGGCTACAGCGATCCAAAAGGCTCCGGTAAGGAATTTTCCGAAATCCGGGAACACAACTCCGTCCATTATCCTTTCCGGAAGGTGGATCAAAAGAGCAGGCCCTACCTTGTGATGTTCCCCAAGGAAAATCACTTCATGTTGGTGCTCCCAGTCCATGATGAATTCCAGTGGAATGGCTACAGCCAGTACCCATATCGGACTTGGGATCATCTTAATGATCCTTGAATTGATATAGGGATAGATTATAAGGATCAATAGCGAGATCAATGTGATCAATGCAACCTCTGGGTTGGCATGTCTAAGGGCCCATGGCATCTCGAAAATGGTCTCATAAAACTCATGCCCGTGGGCATG
>JANQSY010000042.1 GCA_028279065.1 Cytophagales bacterium | reverse complement strand
TAACCAAGGTTCAAAGGCCAGTACTTATTAGGAAGCTGGCTTTGATGTACTCAAGAGAACTCTTAGAGGTGAAGCTTGAAGGCGGAAAGGAGTTCTTTTGGGTAAAAGAGGTCTAGTTTTGTCAAAGCCATTTATGGGCTGAAGAGCTACCGATCCGGCTTGCTCCGGCCTTTACCAACTCCTCAGCAAAATCTCTGTTATTTATACCACCTGATGCTTTTATTCCTACTGTTGATGGTATAGACTCCTTGATAATCTCAATATCCCTGACACTTGCCCCTCTAGTAGAAAAACCTGTCGATGTCTTAACGAAATCCGCCCCGCTATCCGAACAGATCTTTGAGGCTTCTTTTATTTCCTCATCCTCAAGCAAAGCCGTTTCAATGATCACTTTGAGAGGAATTCCATTTTTATGGCAGGTTTGAGCAGCCTTAGCCAATTCTATTTTTGGCCAATTCATTCCCGCTTTAAAAGCTGTAATGCTCCAAACCAGGTCGACCTCATCAACACCATCCTCAACCGCCAGTTCGACCTCCTTGATCTTGCTTTCCGTACGCTGGAAACCAAAGGGAAACCCAACCACTGTAATCAACCTGAGCTCTCTTGATCCAATGTCCCTGGCAGCTTTTTTTACCCAAAACGGAGGAATACAGATCCCAAGGAAATTCTTTTCATAGCCGGCTTGGATAAGGAACTCGACATCCTGATCTACTATTGAAGATTTTAAATTGGTAAGCTCTATTTTGCTTTTGAGGTCTTCCAAGGAGCAACGTCCTTTTTAATTATATCAAGAAGGTATTTACCATATCCGCTTTTCAGTAATTTCTTGCCTATGGCCTCAAGATCTGATTTTCCTATAAAACCCATTCGGTAAGCAATTTCCTCTATGCATCCGATCTTCAAGCCCTGCCGCTCTTCAATGACCTGGACAAACTGGCTTGCCTGCATCAACGAATTGAAAGTTCCAGTGTCAAGCCAGGCAACCCCTCTATCCAAAATGGCTACACTCAATGACTGCTTTTTTAGGTATACCTTGTTTACATCTGTGATCTCATACTCCCCTCTCTTGCTGGGCTGGAGATTCTTTGCTATCTCCACCACCTCATTGTCATAAAAGTAAAGCCCCGGCACAGCAAAGTTCGATTTTGGCCTTGAAGGCTTTTCTTCAATGGAAAGCACATTTCTGTTTTCATCAAAATCCACTACTCCATATCGCTCCGGATCGTTAACATGATAAGCGAATACTATCCCGCCTTCCGGATCATTGTTTCCCTGAATCAAGTCCCGGAAACCGGTTCCATAAAAAATATTGTCTCCAAGTATCAAGGCAACCTTGGAATCCCCAATGAATTCTTCTCCTATCACGAAAGCCTGAGCAAGGCCATTGGGCCTTTCCTGAACGGCATACTGAAAATTGCATCCTATGCTCTCCCCTGTTCCAAGCAAAGATTCAAACAGAGGAAGATCCTTAGGTGTGGAAATGATAAGGATGTCTCTGATCCCCGCCATCATCAAGGTAGACAGTGGATAATAGATCATAGGTTTATCATACACCGGCATTAACTGCTTACTGATAGTAATGGTCAATGGATGAAGCCTGGTTCCTGACCCACCGGCCAATATTATTCCCTTCATTGTCTAAATATCTTGATATTCCAGTGTCCTTTTCAATCCCTCGCGAAATTTTACTCTTCCCGTATAACTGATGGATTCTGTCGCTAATCTAATATCTGCTAAACTATCCCTTACATCCCCTTTTCGCTCAGGTCCAAAATTTGGATCAAGTTCCGACCCTAATTCTTCTTTTAAAATGTTGTACAGTTCCAATACGGAAAAACTTTCACCACAGGCAACATTTAAGGCGAGGCTACCTTCATTTGAATAAAAGGCCGCTTTGATATTTGCTTCAATGGCATTTTCGATGAAAGTAAAATCTCTGGTTTGGGTTCCGTTTCCGTTAATAGTAGGAGCAACATTATTTCTTATTCCTTGGATAAATAAGGGGATGACAGCAGCATAAGGACCTTTTGGTGATTGTCTTGGACCAAAAACATTGAAGTACCTAAGTCCTGTACTTGAAAATCCATATGCCTCAAAGTAAACTCTAGCGATCTGTTCATTCATTGACTTTGTGAGGGCGTAGGGGGACAGAGGGGTTCCAATTTTTGCCTCCACCTTGGGCAGATCCGGGTGATCTCCATAAACCGATGAAGAGCTTGCATAAACAAATCGTTTTATCCCTGACTCCATTGAAGAATGGATCATGTTCATGAAGCCATTAACATTGACATCATAACTGGTCAAGGGGTCCTTGATACTTCTGGGAACAGAGCCTAATGCCGCCTGATGCAATACGACATCTATGGTTTGGGTGGCGGTTTTGCAGATTTCAAGATCCCGAATATCACCATCAATTATTTCAAGGTTTTCGGCTCCTTGATGGGTACCAAGATTTTCCTTAAAGCCCGTAGAAAAATTATCCAACACACGGACATTTTGAGCTCCTTGCTCTAGTAGGTGGGATACAAGATTTGATCCAATGAAACCTGCCCCGCCCGTTACCAAAAAGTTATTTGAAGAATAGAAATTCCCTTCCGCGTGCCCTTCCATCAAGCTTCCGCACCGTAATGGTTTTTGTAGTAATTGAGGTATTCTCCTGAAGTGACCTCCTTAAGCCATTCATCATTTGAAAGATACCAGTCGATGGTTTTGGACAGGCCTTCCTCGAATTGGAGAGATGGTTCCCAGCCCAGTTCTTTTTTGATCATACTGGCATCGATCGCATAACGGAAATCGTGTCCACTTCTATCGGTTACAAACTCAATAAGGTTTTGGGATTCTCCTTTAGACCTCCCGAGCTTTTCATCCATAAGGTCACATAAGACCTTTATCAGGTCGAGGTTTTTCCATTCGTTAAATCCACCAATGTTATAGGTTTTTCCATGCGCCGATCCATGAAAGATCATATCAATGGCTCTTGCATGGTCAACCACATATAACCAGTCTCGTACGTTGTCACCCTTGCCATACACTGGAAGCGGCCGATTATTCTTGATGTTGTTTATGAACAGGGGTATTAGCTTTTCAGGAAACTGGTTGGGCCCATAATTATTTGAGCAGTTGGAAATCACAAATGGAAGGCCATAGGTATTCCCATAAGCACGGACGAAATGGTCCGACCCAGCCTTTGATGCAGAATAGGGCGATTGTGGGTCATATGGAGTAGATTCTATAAAAAATCCCTGATCTGATAGGGAACCAAAAACCTCATCAGTAGAGACATGGTAGAAAAGGTGCTTCCCATTTTCATGGTTCCATGAATTCCTACAGGCATCAAGGAGATTAACTGTTCCGACAATGTTGGTGTTCAGAAACTCCAGAGGATTCTTTATGGATCTGTCAACATGAGATTCAGCAGCCAAGTGGATTACAAAGTCAAATTTATGGATCTCAAAAAGCTCTTCAACCTTACCTCGATCAGAGATATCAGCTTTCAAGAAGGAGTAGTTTTGATTACTTTCTATATCCTCAATATTCCTGAGGTTACCTGCATAGGTGAGTTTATCCAAATTAAAAATCTGATACTCAGGATACTTATTCACAAAAAGACGAACAACATGAGATCCAATGAACCCGGCCCCGCCAGTAATAAGGATTTTTTTCATCCTGTCTTCTTTAATTTCAGATCCCTTAGTTTCAATTCCCATTTCCAGGCATGTTCCAATGCTTCTTCAATATTAAACTCAGCTCTCCAACCCAGTTCTTTGAAGGCTTTGGAGGGATCGGCATAGATCATAGGAACATCTCCCTCTCTTCTCTTCCCTATTTTATGGGACAGTTTTTTACCAGATACTTTTTCAAATGCCCTAATGATCTCCAAGACCGAGTAACCTCTACCAGTACCGATATTGAAATACTCAAGGCTCGAATCGTCACCTGATTCAAAAATCAGCTTGTCCAAGGCGGCGGTATGTGCTTTCGCAAGATCTGAAACATGAATATAATCCCGAACACAGGTACCATCTGGGGTTGGATAATCGTCACCAAACACAGTCAATGTCTCCCGTATCCCAATAGCGGTCTGAGTGATATATGGGACGAGGTTGTTGGGTACACCCAATGGAAGCTCACCTATCTCTGAGGATTCTTCAGCCCCAATAGGATTGAAATATCTCAAGGATATAACATTCAGAGGGAGTCCAGCCTTTATACAGTCCTCAAAGAAATACTCTCCTATTTGTTTGGTTCTTCCATAAGGAGACTCTGCTGTTTTTATTGGAAACTCTTCAGAAACTGGAAATTTGTCCGGCTCGCCATAAACCGTGCATGAAGAAGAAAAGACAATGGATTTTATCCCTTGTTCAAGGCAGAACTTGGTTACATTGATGTTTGAATCAATATTATTCTCATAGTACTTTATAGGTTCCTTGACCGACTCACCTACAAGTTTGTAGGCAGCGAAATGGATCAATCCTTGGATGTCAGGATGGTCCTTAGCTATATTATTCAGGTCCTTCAGATCTCTACAGTTTATCTGATAACAATCCGGGGTATATCCTATAACATTTGATATTCCCTCTAATACATATGGGTGGGAATTAGAAAAGTCATCCACTATGATCGGATGGTATCCGGCCCTGGCCAAGGCAACAACAGTGTGAGATCCGATATAGCCGGCTCCACCTGTCACAATAATTTTCCTTTGTTCTCTATGAACCTTTAGAGACTCCAATAATTAGATTTTTCTTTTTTGCTTGTGAAGGCACCCTTGATATCAATGAAGAAACCGGATTCCTTTAAGTGCCTTTCATATTTTTCCAGGCCCGAATTTAGGAATTCCTCATGTATGACGGCCAGGATTATGGCATCGTATTCCCCAGAAGGCTCAGTTGTCAATTCGTAACCATATTCCTCCTTCACTTCTTGTGAATTTGCAGAAGGGTCGATTACCTCAACATCGATCGAAAAAGACTTTAGCTCTTCTACAACATCCACCACTTTTGAGTTTCGAATGTCAGATACGTTCTCTTTAAAAGTAGTTCCCAGAATCAGGATACGGGCCTTGGAGATATCGGTACCGTTACTAACGAGTTTTTGAATGGTCCTTTTCGCCACGTAGGCCCCCATACCATCATTGATATTCCTTCCACTTAAAATGACCTTTGGAATAATACCCTCCGCCTGAGCCTTATAGGTCAAATAGTAAGGGTCAACCCCAATACAATGGCCACCAACCAAACCGGGTTTGAAATTCAGGAAGTTCCATTTTGTGCCTGCAGCTTCAAGAACCTCGTATGTATTAACATCCAGACGATCAAATATTATAGAGAGCTCATTCATCAAAGCAATGTTGAGATCTCTTTGGGTATTTTCAATAACCTTGGCAGCTTCCGCAACCTTGATGGAGCTGGCTTTAAAAATTCCAGCTGTGATGATTGATCCATAAACCTCTGCAATGAGCTCACCTGATTCTTCATCCATTCCTGAGGTTACTTTGGTTATCCTGGTAAGGGTGTGCTCCTTATCTCCCGGGTTTATCCTTTCCGGGGAATAGCCAATCTTAAAATCTTTTCCTCCAATAAGTCCGGATTCTTCCTCGAGTACTGGAAGGCAATCTTCTTCCGTACAACCCGGGTAAACAGTGGACTCAAAGACAATAATATCACCCTTTTTCAAGATCCTGCCAACAGCCCTAGATGCTCCTAAGAGAGGCTTAAGGTCTGGTTGGTAATGCTTATCAATTGGGGTAGGCACAGCAACAACAATGAATGTGCATTCCTGTAGATCAATGGGATCAGAAGTGAATTTTATATCGCAGCCTTCGAAATCGGACCTTTCCAATTCTTCGGATGGATCCACAGACTGCTTCATCAACTCTACCCTTTCAGCGTTAATATCAAAACCGACAACCCTGAATTTTCTAGCGAATTCCAAAGCAATGGGTAGTCCCACATATCCCAGCCCCACTACCCCAATACTTTTGCTTTTCGATTTAAGTTCTTCTATCAAACTACCTCCTCTACTTTTTTTCCATCAAAAAAATATCTTTTGCCACTTTCAGGACAGGTGGAAAATCCATCTTCATTAAACTCCAGCCGATGCCCGAATTCACTCATCCACCCCAAAAGCTTTCCGGGGTTCCCCAGCACCAAACCATAATCAGGAACAGATTTGGTAACAACTGCCCCTGCTCCTACAAAGCCGTACCTGCCAATGTCGTTCCCGCAAATAATTGTTGAATTCGCCCCGATTGAAGCACCTTTTCTGACCACAGTCCTTAAATACTGATCCCTTCTCACCACTGCACTCCTTGGATTGACAATGTTGGTGAAAACCATGGATGGACCTAAAAAAACATCGTCTTCACATTCTACACCAGTATAAATGGATACATTGTTTTGAACCTTTACATTGCTTCCCAGAATAACTTTTGGAGAGATAACCACATTTTGGCCGATATTGCAGTTTTTGCCAATAACTGAACCAGGCATAATATGCGAAAAATGCCAAATCTTCGTTCCTTCGCCTATGGATGCCCCATCGTCAATTACGGCAGTGTGGTGCACAAAGTATGAATCTTCTGGCATACGGCAGGCTTGAAGTTTTTTGGGTGCGCAAATCTAACCACTTGATAATTTATTCTAAAATTTGCTTTCAATTTTAACGGTTTGAAGAGGATATTCTTTTTTCTTTTCCTATTGGTTGCAGCTCTTGATTCAAAGGCACAAGAGGAATTCGATTCATTATTGAAAAAACAGCCTGAAGACCCAAGGATGAATGAGTTCCTTATCACCGCCATATTGGAGTACAATATTCCGCAGCAAGATTATGCGGATAAATTCTATGGCCATCCGGGATTGGGTGCAGGATTTTATTGGAAGTCCAAGAATGACCTGTACTTAGGAGCTGATCTGGTCTTTTTCTTTTCTGACCGAATCAAGCAGACCGATATACTCTCCAATATCACCAATTCCTTGGGCTACGTGATTGGTGGAGATGGGGAACCCGCCAATATCGAGATCTCACAACGGGGATATAACCTTACTTTTCTAAGGGTGGGCAAACTGCTGGTTCATTCAGGGTTTTGGCACGGGAATATCCACTCTGGGTTGGTTGGGATGATCGGAGGAGGTTTGTTTCAGTATAAATACAGGATAGTTGATAATACAGGAACAGTTCCAGGATTATCCGAAGAATACAAAAAGGGGTATGATGAACTAACAAATGGCTTCTGCCTGACCCCGATGTTGGGCTATTTCTACTTTGATAAGAAGAAATACCTGAACTTTTTCCTGGCCGTTGAATACAGAATTGCCTGGACGCAAAACCGGCGGGACTGGAATTTCAATAGCATGGAAAGGGATGATTCATTGAGGAATGATCAGGCATGGACAATAAAACTAGGCTGGTTTTTCCCAATTCGAAAAAAGCAATCAAGAGATTATTATTTTTTCTAATTGATTGTAATTCCTGCTTAATAATCATACTTTTGCGGACCTTTTTTAGGAAAGTAATTGTAGATGATAACAGTTAGTGTAAAGGAAAACGAATCGATTGACCGCGCTCTTAAGCGTTTCAAAAAGAAATTTGAGAAAGCCGGAGTCATCAGGGAAATAAGGGATCGCTCTTATTACACCAAGAAGTCCGTAAAACTTCGGACAACGAAGATCAAGGCGGCCTACATCCAGAAGATTCGCGACGCAGAAAATTCCTGATAAACCTCAATTTTCGTAATTTTTGATCGGTGTCACCGATCAAAACAGATAAATCCAAATTCTTAAAGTATTTAAGGTTTGAGAAAAGGTATAGCGAAAATACCTTGGTCTCATACCAAAATGACCTCAATCAGTTCTCGGAATTCCTCGAGGTCCAATATGGGGAATTGAGCTCTGAGCAACTAAACCCAGGGATCATCCGGAGCTGGCTCGCAGACTTATCCGAAAAGGGCATTAATCATAGGAGCCTCGCCAGAAAAACCGCTAGCTTGAAAAGCTTTTTCAAGTTCATGAAAAGGGCAGGACAGCTCAAGAAAGATCCCATGTCAGGAATTTCTTCACCGAAATTTCAAAAAAAACTCCCTGAATTCATTCCTGATGAACAGATGAACAAACTTTTCGATGGCCAGATATTCGAAGAGGGCTTTCATGGATACCGAGACTACTTGATACTGGAGTTGCTGTATGGTACTGGCATCAGGTTGGGGGAACTTATCTCTATTAGAGACGAGGACATCAACCTTCAGAAGAATCTCTTAAGGGTGCTGGGAAAAGGAAATAAACAGAGGGTAATTCCGTTAAACATTACGCTTTGTAATGCGATAAAAAATTACCGTTCCCTTCGGCACAAAATGGATTTTGAAAAAAGGGAAGGTTTTTTAATTTTAACCAATAAGGGTAAGCAAGCTTATCCGGTCTTTGTTCAAAGGACAGTAAAAAAATACTTGAATCTGGTCACAACAGCAGAAAAAACAAGCCCACATTTGCTAAGGCATAGTTTTGCTACTTCCCTGTTAAATAATGGGGCCGATCTGAATTCGATCAAGGACCTTTTGGGTCATGAAAACCTGGCAGCAACCCAGGTTTACACCCATAATTCGGTTGAAAAGCTGAAGAAGATTTTTAGTCAGGCCCATCCAAAAGCCTGATATGTTTTACTAAAACTGATTTAGATTATGAAACTCCAAATGCAATCAGTCCATTTCGATGCGGACCATAAACTCCTTGAATTCATCCAAAAGAAAGCCGACAAGCTGGAAACTTTCTATGACAGGATCATAGACGGTGATGTTTTCTTGAGGCTAGACAAAGGAGACGAAAAAGGACATAAAAAAATTGTGGAGGTAAAACTCAACTTGCCCGGACATACTCTTTTTTCCAAGCAGGAATCAACAACATTTGAGGCAGCGACCGATGAGGCGATGGAGGCACTGAAAAAGCAGCTTCAGAAATACAAGGAAAAGCACTTCATAAACCATTAAAAAAGGGGCTCCGGCCCCTTTTTTTTATAACCCAAATTCTTTCTTGACCTTATTTACCATATCCAGCTTCTCCCAGGTAAATAATTCCACCTCCATTTTCTTGGTTTTTCCATCTCCTGACTCAAGCACCTTTGTAACCTTTTCATGAGTCCTTCCCATATGTCCGTAGGCAGCTGATTCGGAATAGATCGGCTTCCTGAGCTTGAGCCTTTTTTCTATCATACCCGGACGCATATCAAACAGCTTGCTGGCCTTTTTTGCTATTTCAGAATCCGAAATACCAAGCCTGGAGCTTCCATAGGAGTCAACCAGAATACTTGTAGGCTCAACCACTCCAATCGCATATGATACCTGAACCAAGATCTGATCAGCTACTCCAGCAGCAACAAGATTTTTAGCCATGTGCCTGGCAGCATAAGCAGCGGACCTGTCGACTTTGCTTGGATCCTTGCCAGAGAATGCTCCTCCGCCGTGTGCCCCTTTTCCTCCATACGTATCCACGATGATCTTTCTTCCGGTCAACCCAGTGTCCCCGTGTGGGCCTCCGATGACAAATTTTCCAGTAGGATTAATATGGTATTTGATCTTATCATTGAAAAGCTTCCTGGCTTTTGCCGGTGCCTTTTTAATCACCCTCGGTATAAGAATATCCAACATATCCTTGCGGATCTTTTCCAGCATCTTTTTATCCACTTGTTTCTGCGTTTTTCCATGAGCCCTTCCAGGCGTAAAGAACTCATCATGCTGAGTGGATATCACAATAGCGTCAATCCTAATGGGCTTATGATCATCATTGTACTCAATGGTAACCTGAGCTTTGGAGTCGGGTCTCAGATAATCGATCTTTTTGCCTTCGCGCCTTAGAGCTGCTAGTTCCTTCAGGATCAAATGGGAAAGTTCCAAAGCCAATGGCATATAATTATTGGTCTCCTTTGATGCATATCCAAACATCATTCCTTGATCCCCTGCACCCTGTTGCTCGATCTTGCCTCGATCGACACCCTGATTAATATCCTGGGATTGCTCATGGATTGCAGAAAGGACTCCGCAGGAATCCCCATCAAACATGTAATCGCTTTCGGTGTAACCGATTTTGTTGATCACGTTCCTCGCGATCTTTTGCACATCCAAGTAAGTATTGCTTTTGACCTCCCCGGCCAAAACCACCTGCCCAGTGGTTACCAGAGTTTCACAGGCCACTTTTGATTTGGGATCAAAAGCCAAAAAGTGGTCCAAAAGTGCATCGGAAATTTGATCGGATACCTTATCCGGGTGTCCTTCAGAAACAGACTCAGAAGTAAATAAATATGGCATTTGGAAAAAATTTGAGGTGCAAATATATAATAACCCCTTAGACCTCTTAGGTAACCTAAACCCCTAGTATAAAAACAGCTGGAAGTTTTGGTAATTCGTATCCCATTTTTTTCCATTCCTCGATACTTGCTGTAATTATTTCCTCCTCCTCACCGTTAATATCCAGGGAAATAGAAAGTTTTTTTAAGGGGTCGACACCATGTATCAGGGATTTTAGCAGGTCTTTATTTCTATAGGGCGTTTCCATAAAGATTTGGGGAGATCCGAAGCGGTTTATTTCCTGTACCATCGATCTGATCTTCTTCGTCCTTAGTCCTTTTTCAATTGGCAGGTATCCATGAAATGCAAAGTTTTGCCCGGAAAAACCTGAAGCCATTAATGCCTGCATAAATGAATTTGGCCCCGGATTAGGGACTACCTTTATTCCCATCTCATGACACCTTTTTACTACTTCAGAACCGGGGTCACCTATACATGGCATACCACTATCTGAGATCAGAATAGCTGATTTCCCGTTCAGAATTTCCATCAGGCCTTCCGTTATCTCTTCATCTTCCTTCCTTTTTCCTACCTCAATTATTCTCCCTTTTTCGAAAAGCTTATGGAGGCCTAAACGGCTTAGCGTGGATCTCGCAACCTTGGGTTTCTCAGCAAAAACCAGTAAGCATGAATTTGCCAGTTCAAGGGATCTTGGCGAAAGTTGGGAACGGGCATCTCTATCAGAGATCGGGGAGGGAAAAAGAATCAGGTTTCCAACGGAACCCAGATCTTTAGACATTTACGTGTCTTTCTGCATGGTAAGAGGATCTGACCAGTGGTCCCGATTCAACATATTTCAACCCCCTCGAAAGGCCTTCCTCCCGGTATTCATCAAACACCCCAGGGGAAATAAAATCGGCGACTTCAAGGTGCATTCTTGTAGGTTGCAGGTATTGGCCGATGGTCAAAATATCAACATTTGCCTCTACGAGATCATCTATGGTTTTCAAAACCTGATCCTTTGTCTCACCCAAACCGACCATTATTCCCGTCTTACTCCTTTTACCAAACTCTTTTATCCTTTTTAGTTGCTCAAGGCTTCGGTCATACTTTGCTTGAGGTCTAACCTTCCTGTATAGCTCTTCCACAGTTTCCATGTTATGAGAGACGACTTCTTGTCCGGCGGAGATCATGGTTTCAAGTGCCTCCCAGTTCCCCTTAACATCTGGGATCAAAGTTTCGATGGTAGTTTGAGGGCTCAATCTTTTTATTTCCTTAACAGTCCTGTGCCATATTTCAGCTCCCCTGTCCTTCAACTCATCCCGATTCACCGAAGTTATTACAGCATGTTTAACCTGCATTTTTTGAATGGCTTCAGCTACTCGTAGCGGTTCTTCTTCATCATATTCAGGGGGTCGACCGGTTTTAACAGCACAAAAAGAGCAAGACCTGGTACACACATTGCCCAGGATCATGAAGGTCGCTGTCCCTGCACCCCAGCATTCACCCATGTTTGGGCAATTACCGCTTTCACAAATGGTATGAAGAGAATGGGTATCTACCAGATCACGGACCTTTCGGAAATTCTCTCCTGTGGGAAGTTTGACCTTAAGCCATTTCGGGCGACCCTTCTTTAGGTCGTTTTTCCCTTCAATTACGGGCAGCTCAATCATCCTGCAATTCTACTTTCTTTTTCCGTAATAAAGAATCAAATACCCAGAGGCAAAAATGCTTCTGTTTGGAGCTGTTGGAACAATAATTATTGGCTCGGCATATGCCTCGAAAAGTGCTCCTATCTCGATCCCAGCCACGTGGGCGGCCATTTTTCCAAACTCAAATCCAATTCCACTCCTCAAGTGGAACCCTGGCTCAACGGTCATCTGGTCAAATCCATGAAAGAACCCCCCTCTATCAACAATTCTATTCGGATCGGTATGTTTTTCCGGATCGTATGGTTCGTTCACTTGAGAATCCCCATAATCGTAAATGATATAATAGGGCTTCAAAAAGCCCATGGTAGGACCCATGCTAAAATGTGCATGCATTTGCATGCCCTCCTCTGCGGATTTTCGGAACAAAAGGACCTCCCTTCCATAACTGAACCTAAGAGGAAATAAATAAAGCTGCTTATCCCTTATAAATGATCCTGAGTAATTGGTAAGATATTTGAGTTCTTTCGGATGCTTGACATTGGTCAATTCGATCGAAAAGCTTTGAAAAAGATTTGATTTCATGTACTTGGAATACCTGAAATCGAAGCCCCCGATAAAACCGGAATTGGTATTAAAGTTTAATCCATAGGTGATCTCCCTATTGTAATAAAGCTGATCGAACTGTGCGAAGCTCTCCTGAGAAACCAGAAATAGTAATACAAATGAGAGCAGCCTTAGCAATACAGGGGGATTAGGAATTAAAGGATTAACTAAAATAGGTCAAAAATTGTTCCGAATCTAACTAGTCATACCATTCTGCCGACCCATCAAGACTATTCCACATTTCGGCTTCTTCATCAGAGTAAACCGGTTTGTAGCTTTTGTCCTTAAGGCTTGGATGCTGATCTTTTTTCCATAGCCTAAGCCAAACCGACTGATACTTCCTGTAAGTATTCCTTCCACGAAGCGATCTTTTTTGATGGCCGATCCGGTAGTAAACACTAGGGTGCATTTGTTTTGTGACCTTAAATGCTTGAAGATCTCCCCTGAAATCAGCCATTTCCCTCATTTTAGATCTAAGGTTTCTCCTCCTCTCATTGAGGTCAATATAATCTCCCCGCATATTGGCCATCTCTCTTGAAGATTCCTGCAACTTCTTTTCTCTGGCCTTCAGGTCAATGAATTCCGGGTTGAAGCTGGCCAGGATGCTTTGTTGTGCCAAAAGCTTCTTCTTGTCCCTCTTTTCTGTCATTGGTCGTCCTTTTCCCCTTTTCTCATTATTAAGTTTATCGATCTCCTTAAGGTGCTTATCCCAGGCGTTCATATCCCAATGACCTGTAAACATTGCCATCTGATACTGGGTAGCCCTGATCTTTGCCTGTTCCTTAGCCTCGGTGGTTTTCTCTCCACCCTTCATCTTCTTTCTGTTGATCTTATCTATTTCAGCGAGGTGCTTATCCCAGGCGGAAAGATCAAAATTGCCCGAATAGTTTGCCAGTGGTTCAGCTTTTTGAAGTTTTTGAGTATCATACTTCTTCTCAGTCATAGGCTTACCCTTTGCCAACTTTTTATTATTTGATTTCTGGATTTCCCAAAGATGCTTATCCCAGGCCTGGAGGTCTATCCCCTGCTGGAAACTGGCCGTGACCTCGGACTTCCTATGTTGCTCCCGGACTGCTTTTCTGTAGTTTACTCGTTCACCACCCTTGTTGCTCTTGCGATTTCTCTTATCGATTTCGGCTAATCTTTTGTCCCTGGCAGTCATATCAATACCTTCAATAAATCCTGCCATTACCTCAACTCTCCGATGGTTTTCCTCTCTTACTTTTCTAGGGTTTACTCTTTTCCCGCCCCTTTGGCTTTTTTGATTTTTCTTATCGATTGCCGCTAATCGTTTATCCCGCTCACCAAGGTCAATACCAAACTGGAATTCTGCCATGGTTTCGGTTTTCCGGTGCTTCTCCTGCATTGCCTTGTTTGGATTTACCCTTTTCCCACCCCTCTGGCTTTTTTGGTTATTCTTGTCGATCTCCGCAAGCCTTTTATCTCTCTCTCCAAGGTCGATCCCAAATTGGAAATCCGCCATAGCCTCTGTCTTCCTATGCTTCTCTTGCATTACCTTATTTGGATTCACCCGTTTTCCACCCCTTTGGCTTTTCTGGTTGTTCTTATCGATCTCGGCAAGGCGTTTATCCCGGGCTCCTAAATCTATTCCGGTTTGGAAACTCGCTCTGGTTTCTGATTTGCGATGTTTTTCCTGAATGATCTTATTTGGGTTGACCCTTTTTCCACCCCGGTTCTTTCTTTGGTTGACCTTGTCTATCTCGGCAAGCCTCTTATCCTTCGCTCCCAGGTCAATTCCGGTTTGGAATGAAGCAGTGTTCTCAGTTTTACGATGCTGTTCCTCCCTTGCCCTGTTGGGATATACCCGTTTCCCACCTCGTTTGTTTTTTGCATTCTTTTTATCTACCTGGGCAAGTCTTTTGTCTCTTTTCTTCAGATCAATTCCTGTCTGATAATTCGCTTCATCATATCCTTTCAGCTGCGCCTTTCTCCTGGCCCTTTCTCTTGATCCAGGTCTTAGGGCTACCTTATTCTTGGAATTCTTCTTGTCTATTTTGGCCTGACGTTTATCAATCCGATTCAGGTCAATTCTTCCCCTGTATTTGCTTTGCTTTTTTAGGGTCTGTTTTCTGATGAACTCCGTGTCGTAAATATTTTGTGGTTCTTGCTTATTCTTCCCCCCTTTTCTCTCATTTAAACCTTCCAGTTGAGCCAAGGCTGGAAAAGAAAAGACCACTACAAGGGAAAATGCGATATGTAAACTCCTGAAGCCCAAAATCTATTTCTTGATCCTCTTAGGATTCTTTTTTTTGATCAAACCATGTTTGGTCTTTTTCACCTGAACAATATCAACGCCGGTTCCATCCTTTTCCGTATTTTTCTTTTCCGCCGCAGGCGGACAGGGGTACCTTCCCCATGAACATGAGCTAACCAGAATCCCGAAAAAAAGGGCGATGGTCAGTGCTATTTTCTTTGCTTTTAACAAGTTCTAATAGGCCAGAAGCTCCTCTAATTTACTTTTTAAACGACTGACAGGCAAAAAGTTGCGCTCAAGACTTAAAGCAAATGGCACTGGAGTATCCAAACTGGCAACCCGAATTATTGGGGCATCAAGCTCTTCAAAACAATTTTCTGACACCCAAGCCGAGATCTCCCCACCGATTCCACCGGTAAGAGTATCTTCATGGAGAACTAAAAGCTTACCGGTTTTTTCTACACTTTCCCTTACTATTTCTTTATCCCAAGGAAGCAATGAAACCAGGTCGATAATTTCGATAGAAGCACCAAACTCCTTAACCACATCTGTCGCCCAGTGAACTCCTGCCCCATAGGTTACAATGGTGGCCTCATCCCCTTCATTGACTATTCTTCCCCTTCCGATCTCCAAGGTGTACCTTGCTTCCGGGACCTCCTCCTCAATGGAGCGATAAAGTGCCTTATGTTCGAAGTATAGAACTGGGTTTGGGTCGTCTATTGCTGAATTGATCAAGCCCTTTGCATAAAATGGGGTCGCAGGGTAAACGATCTTTAATCCCGGGACATGGAAGAACCATGCCTCATTGGACTGAGAATGAAATGGTCCGGCTCCAACCCCTGCACCAGTAGGCATCCGGATAACAACATTCGCATTTTGACCCCATCTCCAATAGACCTTTGCAAGGTTATTGACAATCTGATTAAACCCAGAGCTTACGAAATCAGCAAATTGCATTTCGATCACCGACCTGAAATTCTTAACTGATAGCCCTAATCCCGCTCCCAGAATTGCTGATTCGCAAAGCGGAGTATTTCTGACCCGCTCCTTTCCATATTTCTTTAGAAATCCCTCGGTCACCTTAAACACTCCCCCGTATTCCGCGATATCCTGGCCCATAAGGATCAGGTCATCATGCTTTTCCATGGACTCATCAAGTCCATCTGAAATCGCATCAACCAGCCTCCTTTTTTGGGTCTTGGGTTTAGGATTTACCGCTTTGAACTTAAAGGGAGCAAAGAGGTCATCGAATTCCCTTTCGGTATCTGACTCCACTTGCTCGTACCCAAAAGCCTTGATCAATCCATTCTCGATCTCTTTTTTGATCTGAACCCGTATGCTTTCAGCCTTCTTTTTGGTTAGCGTTTTCTTTTTGATCAGATAATCCTCAAAACAGGCAATTGGATCCTTGGCCGCCCACTCATCCAATAGTTCCTTGGGAACATATTTGATTCCTGAGGCCTCCTCATGTCCACGCATCCTGAAGGTCACTCCCTCCACAATAAATGGCCTTGGCCTCTTTCTGATATCCTCAGATATATGATTGATAGTCTTGTAAACCTCCAAAATGTTATTCCCATCAATCCTGATGGCCTCTATCCCATATGCCGGACCTTTCCGAAGGAAGGTGTCAAATCGATATTGCTGGTGGGTGGGGGTTGAAAGTCCATAGCCATTGTTCTCAATAAAAAAGATCACTGGCAACTCCCACACAGAAGCAACATTCAATGCTTCATGAAAATCACCTTCACTCGTCCCACCTTCCCCTGTAAATACCAGGGTAGCTCTTTTCTTTTTGGAAAGCTTTTCTCCTAGACCAATGCCGGTAGCTACTGCTAACTGAGGGCCCAAATGTGAGATCATCCCAACTATGTTGTGATCCTTTGAGCCAAAATGAAAGGATCTCTCCCTGCCTTTTGAGAATCCTTCCATCTTTCCCTGGAATTGGGCGAATAATCTATCCAAGGGGACCTTTCTTGAAGTAAAAACCCCAAGGTTACGGTGCATGGTAAGGATATGCTCATCAGGCTTCATCGCCTCAGCACAGCCTACGGAAATCGCCTCCTGACCATAAGCGGAAAACCATTTTGATATCTTCCCCTGCCTTAGGAGGATCAACATTCTATCCTCGATCAATCTAGGTTTAAGAAGGGAGCGATAAAGCTGTAAGAGTTTTGGGTTTGAAAGACCCTTTGGGTCAAAATCCATTGATCAGATTCTTTGTCAGTTCGATTGGCGGGCAAAAATAAGAAAGGGGATCAAGGGAAAAGAAAAAATATGCCTTAATAAGGAATACTTGTAATGCTTATTTTCGGCCAATGAATCCAGCAAGTATAAGGGTGGGATTTGGTTATGATGTCCACCAACTTGGATCCGGAAGGGAATTGTGGCTGGGAGGAATCAAAATAGCCTCTGATAAGGGGGCGGTAGGTCACTCTGATGCCGATGTGCTGCTCCATGCGATTGCCGATGCGATATTGGGGGCCGCAAAACTTGGAGATATTGGAATCCATTTTCCAAATACCGATCCTGATATAAAAGGCATTGACAGCAAGAAAATCCTTAAAAAAAGCCTTGAATTGATTCAAGAAAAAGGGTACATGATCTCCAATATCGATTCCACCCTTTGCCTTGAGAAGCCCAAAATTTCACCTTTTTTGAAGGAAATGGAGCAAAGCATTTCCGGAGTCTTGAGCCTTTCTACCGATCAGGTCTCAATCAAGGCAACGACCAGTGAAGAAATGGGATTTGTTGGAAAGCAAGAAGGCCTGACTGCATACGCGGTGGTCCTCATTTATAAGGATTAGATGCACCCCAAGGCCATCAGATCTGAAGATGGGAGCATAACTTTCAGGCTGCCTGAACTTGATGAGACCTATCATTCGCTCGATGGAGCCATTTCTGAATCCAGGCATGTATATATTGAACACGGGTTGAATCCCTTCTCAAGGATCAGCAAAGATTTTAAAGTATTCGAACTTGGATTTGGGATGGGGTACAATGCAATTCTATCAGCTCTGACGGCTACGGAGTTGGGTTTGAAAATCGAGTATACCACTATTGAGCCTTACCCCATCAGTTGGGAAACACTCGAAGAAAATGCCGTCAAGGGAAGCTTTGAGGATGAGGGGTTGAAATACCTTTTTGAAAAGATCCACAGGGCAGAATGGAATGAAGAGATAAAGGTTTCTGAAAATTTTATCTTAAAAAAGATTGATCAAACAATTGAGGAATTTGAACCGGCCAAATGGGAAAACACCGGAGTGGTCTATTTCGATGCTTTTGCCCCATCAAGGCAACCTAAGGTCTGGGAAAAAGAAAATCTGGAAAAGTCTTACCAGATGCTTTCTCAAAACGGAATCCTGACCACCTATTGCTCACAGGGGAAATTCAAGCGTGATCTTGAATCCGTTGGATTTGAGGTGAAAACGGTGAAGGGTTTTGGTAAGAAGCGGGAGATGACCGTCGCGATCAAGAACTGATCATCTTAATTGAAAATGTCCAAGGATCAACTTCTTTCCCCAGGGTCTTTAGATCGCCCAGATCTGAAGGGAACAGGGTCAAAAAATTCCAATACCTTTCCTGCATATTAGCTCCGGGGAATGCCTCACCCTTGATCCTTTCTATTCTGGCCAATTTTTCTTGGTCTTTCCTTTCCAATGCCTTTCTGAACTTCTTGGAGATCCTTTCCAATTCCTTCTCCATTTCTCTCGTTCTTGCACCAACATACTTGATCAAAGAATTATCGATCTTTCTTGCCTGCTTAAGGAGTTCTCCCTCCATTTTTTCCAATTTCTGAAATTCATCAACCAAAGAATACGAATCTCCTTTTTCATGGGTAATCCATCTCATTTGGATCCCTCTTTTTTCCAGAAAAAGATCGGCAAGGGTCAGCCCTAGGTCTTTGGCCCAAACATGCATTTTCTTTGGAAGGATACATGCTGAAATCCTGGGAAAAAGAATTGGAAAAGAGGCCTTTGCAGCTTTGAATTGGGCCCGAAGCTGCAACCAATAGGCGATCTCCGAAGGACCACCAACATAGGCAAGGTTGGGCAGGATCTGTTCCTGGTATAAGGGTCTCATGACCACATTCGGGGAAAACGCTTCCGGATTCTGTTTTAGGAGCTTCGTCAACTCTTCAGCTGTCCAATGATTCTTTTTATCAGCCGTTTCGAATTTTCCCTGCTTTGTTCGAGTAATTCTTTCTCTATATCCTTCATCCAGAAAGAAGAGATTAATATCCCTGGGATTTACCTGGGCCTTATAGTGGTGGGAAAGAAGACCTTCTATGCTTTTCTGGATATTCGCTTCAAGGAAGGATTCCTCAATTTCCTTCTCCATTGTTGGGATAAAGGCGGCTTTTAATTCAGAGTCATCAGCATCAAGGATCACAAGACCCTGATCTCCATACCATGAATCAACCATTGATCTTGTGGCATCGGCAAGGGAACCACCATGATATACTTTTCTTAGTGATTCATCTAACTCCGGAATGTCCTTCAATGCTTTTTGCATCTCCGTGGTACCGAATCTTCCCACAGCCCCATTTTGACCGGTCTTCCATGAATGCTTTTTTGATCCGATCTGACAGTGGTCGATCTCCTCAAAGTCATGATCTTCAGAAGCCATCCAGTAAACAGGAACAAAATTGAATTTCGGATGATCCTTCTTAAGGTCCTGACAGATGCGAATAACGGTCTGTATTTTATAATGGAAGAACAGGGGGCCTGAAAGAAAATTTAGCTGATGCCCTGTTGTTATTGTGAAAGTGTTTGGATCCTTCAGGAGCTCGACATTCTTTTTTACCGCTTTTCGAGGAGCAAGGCTTTCGTATTGCTCTGAGATCCGGGAGAATAAAAGTTCACGATCAATTGGAAAGTCAGCTCTTTCCTTGATTTTCTTTTCAAAGTTCTTCCTACCAGGAAAAAGGTCATAGAAAGGTTTAAGCTCTTTTCTTCCCGCTACATAGTCGCAGAAGATCTTTGGGAACTGCCCGGACTCAAGAAACCCAACTTCTCCTTCTACTTTCATCGGTTTTGAATTTTGGCTTTTAGATCAAAACCTTCTGTGCCAGTGATCAGTACATGGGCAAAATCACCGATCCTTAGATGATCTTCTCCAGGCTCGATTAGGACTTCATTATCGACTTCAGGAGAATCATACTCTGTTCTGCCCACAAATATTCCCTTCTCAAAGGAATCGACTAAAACCATTAGTTCTTTTCCTACCAACTCCTCATTCATTTCAAAGGCAATATCCTGTTGGATCGCCATCAGTTCATCTGCTCTCGATTCCTTTTCTTCCTGAGGAATTATATCCTTGAAATTCTCACCTCCAAAGGTGTCATCTTCATGTGAATAGGTGAATACTCCCAAACGATGGAACCTTTGCTCCCTAACAAAATCACAAAGTTCCATGAATTCTTTTTCACCCTCACCTGGATGACCGACCATCATTGTAGTCCTTATGGCGATCCCTGGGACCTGTTCACGGATCTTTCCAAGAAGTTCTTTTGTTGATTCAAGAGTAGAACCCCTTCTCATTTTTTTTAGCACCTCGCTCGAGGCATGTTGAAGAGGCATATCAATGTAATTACAAATATTCTCCCTTTCCCGCATTATCTGCAGGACATCAAGTGGAAATCCATTCGGAAAGGCGTAATGCAATCGTATCCAATCAATCCCCTGAACCTCCGATAACCTTCCCAATAATTCTGAAAGGTTTCTTTTTTTGTACAGATCAAGGCCATAGTAGGTCGAATCCTGGGCTATCAAGAGGATTTCCTTGCAGCCTTTGGAAGCAAGGTTTGTAGTCTGAGATACCAGGTCCTCCATCGGGACTGATCTATGTTTCCCTCGCATAAGGGGTATCGCGCAGAAGGAACAAGGTCGGTCACAACCTTCTGAGATCTTCAGGTATGCATAATGCCCCGCTCCTGTAATCACTCTCTCCCCAAGCAAATCCTTTTTGTAATCTACTTTGAATTCTCTGAGCAGTTTGGAAACCTCGTTAGTTCCAAACCATTCATCTACTTCCGGGATCTCCCCTCTGAGATCTTCTTTGTAGCGTTCGCTCAAACACCCCGAAACCAGGACTTTTTTTACCAGGCCGGCTTCTTTTGCTTTGGAATAATTCAGGATAGTATTAATGGACTCCTCCTTTGCATTTTCAATGAATCCACAGGTATTAATGATCACCACATCAGGGTTGGATTCGCCCGACTCATGGGAAACATCAATCCCATTTCCTTTAAGCTGGGTAAGGATCACCTCGGAATCAACCAGGTTTTTGGAGCACCCAAGGGTAATGACCTCTACTTTGTCTTTCTTCCAGCTTTTGGTTTTCAATCAATAAGAAGCTTTATAGTTGATCTCGATATCGAGTTTGGCCAATTTTCCCTGTTCAACCATAACAGACTGAATATAATCCCTTCTGTTGAAGATGCTTGCGAAAAAACCCTTATCTGGTTCGCTGATCAACACGGAATAAAGCCCAGGTTCTAATCGGATCTTATAACATCCATCCTTCCCAGAAAGTTGATGGGCTACGGCCAAGTTAGTATCCACCTTAAAGAAAACACTTTCTTCAGAAGGGGTTTTTGTCCTTTCAAGCGGGGGAAAAAACCAAACTTCTCTTTGTACTGGCTTTCCCTGGATCTCCGGGGAACCTGGTTCTGGCGCTACATTTCCTTCAAGAAATGTGATCTTCCCGGTGATGCCCTGGTTTATGGATTCTGAACATGGGTCGTTGATCTCCACGACCTCCTTTTTCGATGAGGTTTCAGCCTCTGAAGGTTGATTTGCCTTGCAGGAAATAAGACCAAGAAAAAGAATTAGAAAAGTTGCTTTCATTATTTCTTGAATAGACTTTCAACAAAAGAATTCGCATCAAAAGGCTGGAGGTCCTCAACGCCCTCACCGATCCCAATAAACCTAATTGGGATACTCAGTTGATCCGAGATCCCTATCACCACCCCGCCTTTGGCCGTTCCGTCGAGTTTGGTAATCACAATCCCGGTTACCTTTGTGGCTTTCAAAAATTCCTTGGCCTGCACAAGGGCATTTTGACCGGTGCTTCCATCCAAGACCAATAATACCTCATGGGGTGCATCTTCCCTAAACTTTTGGACTACCCTTTTGATCTTTGCCAATTCGTTCATCAAATTGACCTTGTTATGTAGCCTTCCGGCTGTATCAATGATCACTATATCGGCGTTTTCCTCAACCCCCTTCTTAACGGCATCAAATGCAACCGAGCCGGGATCACTCCCCATCCCATGTTCGATAACAGGGACATCCACCCTCTGGCCCCATTGCTTAAGCTGTTCCACGGCCGCAGCCCTGAAGGTATCCGCAGCACCAAGGATCACTTTCTTTCCCCCGGATTTCAACCTTGAAGCCATCTTGCCAATTGTGGTGGTCTTGCCTACACCGTTTACCCCAACCACCAGGATAACATGGGGTTTTTCAAAATTTTCCTGACCATTTTCGCTCTCCTGTTTGGCAAACAGCTTTGTCACCTCATCCTTCAAAAGGAGGTTAAGTTCATCCTCATTCACGTATTTGTCTGAGGCTACCCTTTGCTCCAGGTTGTCAATGATCTTGACGGTGGTGTCAAGCCCAACATCCGAACTGATCAATATTTCTTCCAGATCATCCAGGAATTCAATATCGACTTTGTTCTTTCCG
>JANQSY010000032.1 GCA_028279065.1 Cytophagales bacterium | reverse complement strand
TGTACCTGAAGAAGGCTGGTTTGGCCAGCCGAAATATAGTACGCACATAAAAACATTTCTACGTTGTACCGGTTTCTGCCTCTATTTTCTTCATTTTATTTATGTGAAGCCGTTTAGATCAGTGCAAGGGCAGTCCATGGCACCTGCAGCCAATTCAGGCCGGCCACATCAAAAAGGACCGTAACGATCAAGGCCCAGATGATAAAGAACCTCAATTCTCTTCTTGTCCAGGAGATCATCTGCCTGGCGCTGTATTTCTTTTTTGTGTACATAGAGTAGGGGATATGGGAAGGATCTAAAAATAGGAAGATTCCCTAATCATGAGGATGCTGGCTCTGGGGCCGCCAAGAAAAGGACGAGAACTAGGCTTTGATAGGACACCATTCAATTGTTGGAGATTAAATCCCAAGAAATGGGGATTGACTGGGGATAGGGTTGTGCGGAGCTTTGATTAATATACGTCAGGGTCTGCGAGGCTTGACCCCAACAGGAAGGCTTGTGTTTTAAACCATAAGCATTTGCAAGGGGTGTAGAACGGCTTAAGAAGGCCTATTTTGTTCTCAGAAGTACACCAGCTTCCTTTCTATTAGCACCCACAGTTGTTGGATAGAGTGGCACACAGTAGGACTGGCAAAATGGGCTTCTGATGGTTATCCAAAGATAATTTTGGGGTTGTGACAAAATGCATAGAAAATATGGTGTATAAGTGTCATTGTGTCATAGTATTCTGTGGAATTATTCAAAAACCAAATTTGGCATACTAAATGAAGAAGAATTGCCATGATTCTAATACATTATACCTGCGAAAACGGAAGTAGATTCCATTTTCCCCTGCATCCCATTATTTCCCCATGGAGGAAACGTGTTAATGATATAAACGCTGCCCTAAAGTTCAATATGTTTATTGAGGAGCCCCAAAGCCCCTTTTTTATTTTCAACTGATGAATCTGCGTTACTACAAAACAACTCCATTAATAATAGTAATTCTTCTTCTCTCAATAGTAGTTGATCACATTGTGTTAAACGTATTAACTCCAATTACTGAGAATGTTTTAAGCTTTCAGAATTATAGAGCACCAACAACAACTAGCCTAATAGGAGGAATTCTAGTTTTTTATAACAGTTTCTTGTGGCGACTTCCAGTTTTTAACCTCTTAATAACAGTGCCAGATATTGCGGGAAGGTATAAGGGAAAGATTCAATATGAGTACAATGGTATCAAAGAAGAAAAGGATTGTGTTTTAGAGGTAATCCAGTCTGCATCGAAGATCAAAATACATTCCTATTTTAATAATGAAAATGAGGAAAAGACATCATCTAAGAGCCTAGTCGAAGACATAAAAAGAAGTGGCGATGGATTCTTTGATATTTACTTCTTTTATCTCAATAGCGGATCGAAGGTTGACGGTACGCTTGATTGTCATGAAGGTGCAAATACCCTAAGGTTTATCGCGTCTAAAAAAAATAATCTCAAAAAGCTAGTTGGACACTATTTCACAAATCGGCAACCTCAAACTCGAGGAGAGATCGAAGTTTTTTTTGAATCAAAGAATATTAATGGGGAATTCTAAAACACAAAGAGATGGCTAATTGCAATAATCTATTTCAAGAATTTAACAAGACAATACGTCTTGACAAGGACCGAAGAATAACGCTAAAAGAGAGAAGGGATAGTCTAAGGGATAGGATCAATAGCGGATTTAAAGAACTTAAACAGAAGAGGTACTTTCTTGAGAGTTCAGATGTATCGGTGGATGAAGAATTGGAGTTTCAAAGTCAAGGCTCATTCGTCATGGATACCATAATCAATCCAAGTAACATTGAAGACGAGTATGATATTGATGATGGAGTTTATTTCATGGGTAGGCGAAACCAACATGATCGACCTTCTGAACAAGAATTTCATGACTTCGTGATTGCTTCAATTATTCAAGGGAAGGGAGCCTATGAAATTGAAGATATTGAGGATAAGGATACTTGTGTAAGAGTTCGATACAAAGGCGAAAACGGTGATTTTAATTATCATGTAGATATACCGATATACTATGCATTAGACATGAACAGACCCGAATTAGCTGACACAAAGGAAAAGTGGAAAGTAAGTAACCCAATAGAGTTTATTGTTTGGTTTGAGGAATTGATCCAATCTGGTTTTGAAGCAAGGTTCATTTTGGAAAGCACGCTCTATGCGGAAGAGTATGAACAATGGCTAGATGATAGAAGAAAGAAAGATCATCAATTACGGAGAATAGTTAGATACTTAAAGGCTTGGGGCGATCATTTGAAAGGCGAAATGCCTCCAGGCGTCGTTATGACAATATTTGCGGGATCTGATTTAAATTTTGCACCAGATGACCGAGATGATGTCTCTCTACGAAACACTTTGATCAACATAAAGAATTGGCTAGATAGTAACGGCTATACTTGCCCACGACCAACAACTCCAATAGGAGAAGATTTGTTTCGGGACTATTCTCAAGCAAGGAAGGAATATCTTAATAATGCGCTCAACAGTTTCATAAGTAGCGCTAATCAAGCAATGGAACACCCCAATCAAAAGGACGCATGCCTCAAGTGGCAGAAGCATCTAGGTGATAGATTTCCTTGCTTTTTAGCCAAGGATGAAATTGAAGGGGCGAAGGCTTATGCGATGCCTCCAGTAATTAAAAGTGACAATTCAAGGAGTGCATGATAAGCCATGAAGAAGCAAAAAAAATTGCTTATGAGAGCCTGTCAAAAATAGAAGAAATTCGAATTCTTCCTGAACATGAGAGGAAAAAACTCTTTCCAAAACTTGATGCAGAAGGGTGGGAGGTTAGTACAGAAGTTCTTGCGCCAAACAAGGTTCAAGAAGAAATAAGTCTATTACTGTTTTTCCTTGAAGACTTTCCACTTTCGTTCCCGATAGTGTTTTTAGGGAAGGATGACCATGAAAGAATTAAATTCATACCACATGTCGAGATTAGCTGTTTGGTTTGCACATTCGACAATCTTGCTAAGCCAAATCCGAATTTGCCAGGTGAGGTGGTCGTTGAAACTGTAAGAAAGGCTAAGCGCATTATCGAAGATGGTATTAATAAAGTCAATATGTTTGACTTTGAGGATGAGTTTATTGCATATTGGGAAAGCAAATACTCTGATAAAGATACAGTTCTTAAAGACCTTCTTTTATTAATAGAAGGGCCGTTAAGCTCAGGTGTCAAACTTATTAAGCTCGAAAAGCCAATAAGTAATATGTCCTATGTCATCCATCAAGATGAAGAAATTGCAATCAGGTTCAAAGATTTTCTTAGTGATTTTAAGAGGAAATTTACCGAATCGGAAGGATACTTCCTCGGCGAATTAGTAAAAAAAATTAAACCGCCTTATGATTTTACCAACAAAGAAGTTATACAATTAGCTAAAGAAAGCTCAATTGAAAATTTTGAGAAATACCAAGCGTATATCAATAGTCATCACTATCCTAAACTTGTATTATTTTCAAAAAAGATAGATGGTGAGCTTAGGTTCTTTGGATGGTTTCACAGAAAACCACTCCTAGAACGTAATGGATTTCGTCCTGGCTCATTAAAGCCTTTCCAAGTGCTGTCTACATTTGAATGGGGCAAGCATATATTGAGGGTCAGTCCAGAAGTGTTCAATGATGCCAGATTGCATAAAAGAAGTGCTGGTATTCAGCATGAAAACCCTAAATCAATGGTTTATGCAATTGCAGGGGTTGGGAGCATCGGATCTAATCTCGTACATTTTCTTCGTAGTGATCACAGCGCTGAATTTCGTTTGGTAGACCAAGATCATCTTAAAGTGGAAAACCTTGGTAGACATTTGCTTGGACTTGAATATGTAAATAAAAATAAAGCATTTGGCATTAAGGAGTTTTTAATGAGAGCCAACCCAACGGGTAAAATTTCGGCAAGAGATTCATCCATATATGCCATCGTAGAGAACGAGCTTGAGTATATCAATGAATCAGATATTCTTGTGGTTTGTATAGGTGAGGAAAATATTGAAAAATGGATAGCGAATAAATTGGAATCTAAAATACTCAAAGTGCCAATTCTATTCGTGTGGGTAGAGCCATATCTTATAGGGGGACATTGTATTTATGTTACTCCAGATGATAATAACTACACCGCCCTGTTTGATGCAAATGGACTTTTTAAGTTTAACATTATTGATAATGGTGAATACTTATCTGGAAACCCTATTCTTTCTCAAAGAGAAGCGGGTTGTCAGACGAATTTTACTCCGTATTCAGCAGATCAGGTGCTTAGTTTTATAGGGGCGATTTATCCGTATATTTCCAAAATTATCCATGATGGTGAGACTAGAGCGAAGTGTTTTTCCTGGGTAGGAGATAGATCAGCTCTACTGAGGCTTGGTCTTAACTTATCCAAATTTGGAAAAGAATTAGATGATGTTGTTTTAGTACATCAGAACATATTATGATTGATATTGCAATTGATAAATACCGAATTCACATTTTGGATTCAGTCCTTAATATTTTGCAGAGTCACAAACAAACTAGGCGGAAATCATCTGAGTCAGGGGGCATCCTTTTGGGGCAACTATCAGGTGATAATATTTATATAATGAAAGCATCGACCTCATCTTTTTATGACAAAGCAAGCCGAGCTTCTTTTGAAAGGGATAAAAGAATTGCTCAGGGAATAATAGACTATGAGTTTATTAATAGCAACAGGAAAACAATCTATCTAGGTGAGTGGCATACTCATGCGGAAAAAAGACCAAGCCCATCGGGCGTTGATCTCCAAATGATTTTTGATCAGTTTCGAGAAAATGAATTGAATGAACCCTTTCTGATCCTGATAATTCAAGGACAAAAAGGCCTTTTCGTTGGTTTGGTTGATAGAAATGAAATAAAAAGTGTAAGTATTAGTGAGTGACTGCCACAGTGAGTTCATATCCTTTGATAAAACCATAAGCCTTACTAAACAAGAAAAGGAACGGCTTATGATCTCTCGCAATTCGATTGAAAAGAGAATAAGAGTTCACTTGGATTCTATTAACTACTATGAGCCGACATTCAGAGGGCAAGGGTCGTTTGAACTGGGTACAATTGTCAGGCCTGTTTCTGGTCGTTACGATTTAGATCTAGGCGTATACTTTGAAGAGTTATGTGGTCACCCTAGAGATTGGCCTACGACGGAGACAGTACATAAGCATCTTGCGAATTCTGTTAGGGGAAAAACATCAATTAAGCCCATCGATAAAGGGTCCTGCGTAAGGGTTATCTATAAATCACCATATAAGAATAATGCAGATCTAGCCTACCATATAGACTTGCCTATTTATGCTTATCGAAAACTCTTTTGGTCAGACGAGGTCAAAACAGTTATTGGATTTAAAGGGAAGAAGCAATGGTCGGAATACTCAAGTCCAGAGGATTTTGAGGATTGGTTTGAATCGAAATCTTACTTAAATGAAGATGACCCAAATCAGCTCCGGAGACTTGTGAAGTACTTAAAGTCCTGGAAAACTGTCCAACCGAAATCTCCGAAAATTCCGGATGGTATGATATTAACCACTCTCATGGGAAAAAATTATCAGCCTCATGAAAGAGATGATATTGCTTTTTACAATACCGTTCTGGAATTTTATAATAGGATCTTCTGCATATTTAGAGTGATCAAGCCTGTTGAGCCATATAATAACCTGGCACAAGAACTGAGCGGCTTCCAAAAAAGAAACTTCAAAAAGCGAATTTCGAGTCTACTTGGAAATAGTCAAAGGGCAATTGATACTGAAAGGCATTATGAAGCTCTCAAATTCTGGAAAAAAGTATTCAAGGATAGGTTCGTTAGCACAAAAAAATTGAAAGTAAAATAAGTCAACAGCCTCAACTCTATTCGTTTTCTAAGTCGGGTCTTTTGAAAGAGGAATTTTAGAACTGGCCTTCTTGCTATCCCAGCATCATGTTGTATCTTAAGTCTTGTAATCGAATCACATTATATGTCTAAGAAATGGGTGTGTTTCCTGAAATTGAAGAGCTAGTTGCCATTCCTGATTTTCATCTTAAATATGCAGAAGCAATTTTGGAGACCATCATCGCCAAGCTTCTCGCTGAGGAAGAGATTGATGTGGGAATCTTTTTTGAAAAGGAAGGTGAAGAGAAATGTGAAGGATCAATAATTTCTTTTTCGACAGATGAGTTTGAGAATGTGTTTGTTCACCTCAGGTACCATTCAGGAAAATATGAAGTGAAAGTTGAGGACCACACTAGCGATTTTAATACAAGCATATTTGTTTATGACTTGAGAGATAGTGGTTTAGAAGGCATAATTCCGTCGGTGTTGCGAGAGTTCATGGAGAAGGTGGCCTTGGAAAATCAACATGCCATTTTTAGGCCCGGAACGTTGGATCAGTAATTGTTATTTCCAAATTTTTCTTCATTCTGGAAAAATCTCGACTTCTCTGGTGAATTTGGGACTAGCTTTTCCTGCGGCTTCCGCTAAGTTTCGTTGGAGAAAGGCCAACGAAAAAGTATGAGCCAGTTGGGTTTGAAAAAAGGGATAAACCAACTAATCCTCGATTGCTATATCATTATTTGTACGCTCTGTGATCCGATCATGCTGTCAATTTCTGGTCCAAGAAAAAGCGTAGGGGCCTATCCGGTTGACTTCCTGGAACGCTGATTCAATCCTGATTCTATAGATCCTTCCTCGCCGACCAAAGGTTGAAATCAAGTACTGCATTATCGGATCTTATTCCCACAGGGCCATTTAAACCCATCAGGCTATCGGTAGGAATGACGGTGCTGGCTACCATAAGGTCATCGGCATGAACGACTATAGGATAACCCAATCCCTCCACATAGAACAGGTCGGCTTCCAGGAGGTGGATCTTTCTGTCCAAGGCTGTGGGAAATCCATAATCCTCTTCGCTTTGTTCGGCTTTGCGGTAGACAGTATAGCCCCGAGTAGAGCATCCATTAAAGATCCACCAACTCCAGTTATGGGATAGTCCGGGGTTTCTTTTATGGGACACAACCACTTGCTCCGGACCATTTTGGGTGCTTTCGCGGAACCTCCACATCACATAGAGAACATTGCAGGAGTTCTTTGCCCTAAGCTTAAAGCCGAACTGTTCCGGGATCTGTCCTGATTTCAAAGGTTCTTCCTCACTTGTCTTTCCGTTGAATCTGAACTGAAGCCGGGCAGAATAATGAGGATCGGTCTTTTCCGTGCCCCGAACCTTTGGATGTTCGATCTCAAGATAGCCATCCTTTTGGTTTACCTCCCCGGTGGTGACCAGTAGGGCGGCTCGGTCAATCTCATGATACTCCCCTGAAGGCAGAGCTGTACAGGTGATGATCCCCATTCCCCTGGTACCGAAGTCGTTATAGGCAAAGATACGATACCAATACATGGTTCCGGGTTCCAAGCCATCATCGCGATAAGACTTGATGGAACCGGTGGTCGTCGGATCCATCCCAATGGCATTGACTCGGGTCATGATCCTCGCCCATTGATCCGAAAGGGATTCTTTTCTTTCCAGATAAAATCCTTTTTCATCCGTGGACCTGTCTCGCCATTCGAGGGTGAGTGCTGTGGTGCCACGATCCCTTGAACGAAGGCCACTTGGGGCCTTGGGTAGTATTTGCAGATTCACACCTGGTTCAGGTGGATCAACGAAAAACTCGCTTGAGGAGCTCCAGGAAGTTGAAACCCATGCATCGTCAATACCATCTCCGTCAGGAGCATTGCATTGAACAAAAAGAAGCATTGAAAGAAACAGGGCAGACGATGATTTCCCGGTTAATAAGAACTGGAAGGTTTTCATAGCTGGTAGTGTAGAGATGATAAAAGGAAGTTATAAACTTTGCCTTTTCCCGTCAAGATCACTGGTAGGTCCATTCGAAACTCCAAAAAGGGTAGGGGACTGAGCCGAGTGCTAACATCCGGTGGGTAACAGTCCTTCAAAGACTGCCCCTCGGATCAAGTCGACTTTCTTGTTAGTTAGATTTCGTAGAAAACCCGATCCCCAGATTCAGGGAAAACACGTTTTGGCGGACATTGATATAATCGCTGTCTGCCGGGGTCCCATATCTGACCTTAATGTTTCCTGTCCAAAAGGTAGCCCCAAGCTGCACCAAGAACTGCTTACGGATCTTAGCAATAAGATTCATTCCCAAGTTCAAAACAGGATTTACACTGTCATTGCTACCCATTCGGATCCCGGGAAATCGGTTCGAACCCGGAGGGGCTCCAGTTGCCCATATCTCATAATTTGCGGTGCTGACCAAACCAAGGCCTCCAATGAATTGCAGGCTCAGAGCCTGATTTGCCATCAGTGGTAAAGTGTAAAATGAATTCACAAATAATCCACCGCTTCTCCTTGGAGCAAATAGGGGATTGACATTGTTGCGCTCTACGACTTGCCTAAAAGTCTCACCGTCCTGTGTCATTTCGAAGTATTTGATAGAACCTCCCAGGCCAAATCGTGGTTTGAGGTAGTGGAGGACTGCAAAATCCACACCTGAACCTGGTTTGACAAAACCATGTTCTAATTCAGTTGAATTTTCATAGGAATAATCGCCAATCGGATAAGCACTTAAAACCGAGAAAGTAAATGTGGTTTGACCCAGGCTTGAGAATGAAACCAGGTAGAGTACTATGAATATCGATCGTGTCATTATCAAAGAACCAGCCCTAAGTTAGAAAATGATCAAGACCTAACGAGTCTATCCGTTTTCCCCGCGCTTATCCAAGCTGAAAAGCTCCAAGAAGAGGAGGGGGGCTACTATTCTCACTCATTGTAGGGGATAGCAATTGATAGGACCACAACCGGCTGTAATGAGCAGCGAAGATGCGGTAAAGAAGCTGGTCAAATAGGGTTATCTAAAGCAGATCATACAACACAATATTTCCGATATTTAAGAGGTAAAAACCAGATTATTGAACCCCTTGCATGGCTGA
The DNA here is from genome assembly GCA_028279065.1 of Cytophagales bacterium. GTDB lineage: Bacteria > Bacteroidota > Bacteroidia > Cytophagales > CCMP332 > JANQHS01. Next base: position 40,784 of record JANQSY010000032.1, on the reverse strand, counting down.
AGAATCTAATTCTGTCTACAAAAAACATACTTCATGAAGATATTGGGGATTTTAATAGGATTGCTAATTTCAATTGGATTCGTGTTTTTTCTCATTTTTCAAATCATGATAAAACTCTCCCCAATCGATTTTTCAAAAGAGAATTGTGAATACAGGAAGTATTTAAAAGGAATTTCGATTCAAGGGAAATTTTCAAATGTTTTTGAGGATTCAACCTATCACGGAATGAGGACTTGGCTAATTCAATCCAAGGAGGATACGTTGCAGGTTTATTTTCAAGGAGATCTGAGTGGAATTAGAGATTATTTAATGATAGGAGATTCAATTAGTAAAAACCAAAACTCGCTTTCCTTTCAAGTTTTTAGATATTCAGAACAAAAGGTTTTCAAATATAGAATCGAAGAAAAATGCCTTGAAATCAAGGAGGGTCTGGAAGTTGAATAATCCAAACTATTGAACAGATGAATAGGGTATTTGGAGGGATAATATTAGTCTTTGGTTTATTGCATGCATTCATATCTCTTTATGGCCTTTACTCAGCGCTGGAAAGAGAATTTACGAATCCAGGTTTAAATCTCCCAGTTGAGTTTTTCTATGCAATGCCTATTTCTCTAATAGAAACAATCTTCATTATAATTTTTGGAGTTAGAATATTCATAGGGGGAAAAATTATATCAAATAAGAATTTCCTATTCCTATTCTACTTTCTCCCGCTGGCATTTGTCTGGCTTCTTGTAGGGGCAAAAATTTCTAAAATCACTATCATTTTTTTATTTGTTGTTGGATTGGTTTTTCTTCTTGTTCCTTTGCGGATTTATAGAGTGATTCCTTTTAAGGATGTGATTCCAACAATTAAGACCAATCCGGTATTTGCCATTTTTTTGATCTTGATGCTCACTTTTCGGGTTTGGTCATTCATTACCGCTCCCGGAAATTGGAACGTTCAATAGTATCCAATAACCCTAATTAATTAACCTAAATAGGGGGCTGAACAAACTCCAAGATCCTCCACAACATGAAAAATCCGATGTCAAGTAATGAAATGCTTTACAAGCTTGGCCATGACCTGTGAGTATTTCTCTGCACTGAGTACAATCCGGCCCTCATGTTTGCTAGGGGAGTAAGCCAATTCTATTGGAAGCAGTCCATTGGAATATTCTTTCCACAAGAACCAATCAATTCAGAGTTTCCTGTAGCCACTTGAAGAATTCACGCTGCCATATCACACCATTTTGGGCGCTTAAAACCCAGTGGTTTTCTTCCGGGAAGTAAAGGAGTCTGCTTTTGATGCCTTGGAGCTGAGCAGCTTGAAAAGCTTCCAAACCCTGGCCTATGGGGACTCTGTAGTCCTTGCCGCCCTGGATGATCAAAATGGGGGTATCCCACTTATCAACCCTGTCAACGGGATTGAATTGATCATAGGTTTTCGATGCTTTCTCATCCCAATAGGCTCCGCCAAACTCCTTGTGGGCGAAAAACACTTCCTCAGTGGTCCCATACATGCTTCGTAAATTGAAAACACCATCATGGGCAATGAAAGACTTAAACCTACCTTCATGAATTCCCGCCAGGTAGAATGCGGAGAAGCCGCCATAACTTGCCCCGACACAACCCAGCCTTTCTTTGTCCACATAATCTTCCTTGGCCACATCGTCTATTGCGGAGAGATAATCTTGCATGTTTTGCCCGCCCCAGTCTCCACTGATCTGTTCGTTCCACTCCACACCATGCCCAGGCATTCCACGACGATTCGGGGCGACTACAATATATCCCTGTGCGGCCATGACTTGGAAATTCCAACGAAAAGAATAGAACTGGGAGAGAGCGCTCTGCGGTCCCCCCTGGCAGTAAAGCAATGTGGGATACTTTTTACTTGGGTCAAAATCGGGTGGATAGATCACCCAGGTAAGCATTTCTTTGCCATCGGTAGTTTTGATCATCCGTTTTTCGACCTTACTCAAAGTGATTTTATTGTAGGTATCATTGTTTTGCCTGGTCAGTTGAATCATCTCGCCATTTTTCAGGTTTACCGTATAGATCTCCGAGGCGTGGTTCATATCTGTACGGGTTACCACGAGGGTATTTCCTGATATCCCCACCAGATCATTTACATCAAACTGTCCTTCTGTGACTTGTTTGATCTCCGGATCTCCTTTTTTGGGAATGGGCAGTTCGAACAATTGCTTTGTCGCACCAATAGGGGCCGTGAAGTATATTTTCTTGCCATCTTCTGAGAAAATGAAAGAGTTCACCGTGCCATCCCAGTGTTCCGTTAGATTTATTGGTTCACCTTCACTAAACAGCATGATATCGTTCTTATCCGCTTCATAGCCAGGTTCATCCATTTGTAGATAGGCCAACAAACCGTCTCCTGAAACCACCGGGTTGGTGTCATAGCCTTTGTTAGCTTCGGTCAGGTTGGTCGTCTCTTTGGTTTCCAAGTCATATTGGTATATATCAGTGTTGGTGCTTTGGGCATAGGAGGTGCCATATTCCTTCTTGCAGACATAGTAAACCTTAGACCCATCGTTACTCCAGCTGTAGTCTTCAGCACCACCAAAGGGTTGTTGGGGGACATCAAAGGCTTCCCCGTCGTTTATATCGATTTCTGAACCGTTTTCCCGGTCTTTGATGAACAGGTGACTGAAATACCCGTCTTCCCATTTATCCCAATGACGATAGTTGAGATTATCATAGATGTACACATTTGACTTTTCCATTTCAGGATGATGTTCCGATCCCAAAACGGGTTTGATCTTTACTTCCCTGGTGATCAGCTCGTATTTGCCGTTCGGAGAAATGGCAGGATTTCGGTAAATGCTGGCATAATCCTTAATTTCCACCGCATCACCGCCTGAGATAGGGATTTTATAGGTTTTTGAGGCCTTTGAATTTTCATCAATGTTGTATTGAGTCACGCTGAACAGGACAGTTTGGCCATCATCAGAAAGACCAATAGGGGAGACTCTTTTCAATTGCCACAAGAGCTCCGGAGTCATGACTTGAGCCTGAACGGGGAGGCCACAAATGATTGCAACCAGGAAAGTATAAAGGGATTTCATTAGGTTATGGGTTAAGGGTTTAATCTAGTGAATTACGTGGAACTTGTACATGGCTGTCAATGGCTTGAGACCATTCCGGGTTGTGGCCTCCCAAACTTGATTTAGGGTTTGTGGCTTGGAAGCAATTCCTATGGATGATCATCCAGGGAGTCCGCAATTCCTTGAAGCCCGAAACAAGTTCGGGCCAGGCTCCAAATCGATACCGCTATATTACTGAAGTTATGGAACTGATTTTATAGCCCGTCCCGGCGAAGGCCGGGATTAAGCAGTCGCTGGAAGCTCCTGCTACAGGAATTGCTATGGTTGTTCTAACAGGTTGAATAAATCTAAATCCTTGGCTAACTTATTGAGATGTATTACACCTATGTCTTGGTCAGTAGGAAAGATGGGAATCGATATGTGGGCTTCACGAGGGATTTAGATTTAAGAATGAAACAACATGAGTCAGGAAAAGTTAGGTCCACTGCACATCGCAGACCTCTGGAACTAATATACTTTGAGGCTTGTGTTTCCAAGGATGATGCTGTTCGCCGTGAAAAGTATCTTAAAACCCATTGGGGAAGATTGTTCCTGGCTAAACGCCTCAAAGTTTGGCTTAGCTCTTAGAAGCCCTTGTTTCATTCTTATTCAACCTGTTGTATAATTTATATTATGTTAACTAGTAAATGGCAATATTCCTCCCTATCACTCATTTCAGACCTTATTCCAACCTTTTTCCACCCCAAACTTCGAACTCCAAACTCCTGTCTGTATTTAGCTTTGCCTAAAAGCTGCTATGCCAATTCTTCTTAGCCTTAGCTTACTCTTGAACATCTATACGGATGAATTTTCGATAGTACGGAAAGCATCAGAAAGAATTCTTGAACAACAGGCTGATCAGGGCTTTCAGGGATCTGCTCTGATCAGTTACAGGGATTCAGTACTGGTTAACAATGGCTATGGATACACTTCTGCGTCAAAGGAGTTTTCTAACAGTCCGGAAACCCTATTCAACATTGCGTCAATGAGCAAGACCGTCACAGCGATTGCCATCATGCAATTGATCCAGCAAGAAAAACTGATAAGCTCCACTCCTCTTAAAAGCCTCTTTTTTGAGGTCCCAGTAGATAAATCCATGATCACTATTCACCAGCTACTAACGCATAGCTCAGGGCTTCCGCAGGAATATGTGACTAGCAACATCCAGGATGGCGCAAAGGCGATGAAAAAGATCTGGAAGACTAGATTGGAGTTCAAGCCAGGGACTGATTTTGGATATAGCAACCTGAATTATCAGGTTCTTGCCAGGATAGTTGAGCTGTTAAGCGAGCAGAGCTTTGAGGCTTATTGCCATGAGCGGATCTTTGGTTCTACCGGTATGACCAACACCTTCTTTTGGAACGAAATCGACCATAAGGATTCCAAAACTGTAGCTCAGAAACTTGAACCCTTCAAGGGGAACTATCAGGACCGAAATTGGGATTTCCTGGGCTCTGGTGGCCTTTTTTCATGCTCTTCTGACCTCCTCTCCTTCTATTCTGCGTTTAAGTCCGGGCTGTTGATTTCCAGTTCAACACAAAAAGAGATGCTTCAGGAGCATTTCAAGATCAGAGATGGGCTTTTCATGGGCTATGGATGGTTTATCAGCACAGCTGCCAATGGCCAATTGGAGTATTGGACCCGGGGAAACGAATCCTTTGGTCATAACGGAGTCCTTAGATGGTTTCCCGAGCAAGATTTGGTCATTATTGTTCAAAGCAATACCGGCGAGAAGGGTTCTTCCAGCCAAACTGATAACAGAATTGTTAGTGACGATCTTTTACTCCGGATTTTTAAAAAGCTAAAGTGGGAATGAAAACGCCGATAACGCCTTTATCTTCTAACTGATCAAGTCTACTTCAACTAGCTGCTTAATCTATTCATGTCAATCACTCCGCCAAGGCCTTAATAATGATCATTGGAAATACCTCAAAAACGCTTTGTCACGCCACCACCAACTTATATTTCAGCCCCTCCTTCCCTACCATAACTATTGGAGGCACTTATCAAACCGCCTGCCTTACTTTTACCCCACCCCTATGTAGATGGATTTCTCAATAATCGAATTAACTCCCCTAGTCTATTGGTTTGAATGGAAGGGCCCCTTCCTTGACTAATGGGCATCGGAAGTCTTACTCATTCCTCCTCATAAGTATAAAACCGCCATGCTATTTGTTCAATGTCGGTTCCGCCAATACCAATGATTCTGGCTCGTTCAATGATCTCAGATCTCAGATCTTCATAGCCTAAGTGCTCTCTGCTGCCCAAATACACAACCCAATGATCCTTAGAGTCAGCATTACCATCAGGATACCAAAAAGTATAACCTCTTGAAACGACCAGTTCAATACTCGAGTTCACCCATAGTCCACCAAGCTCCAAAGCATAGGATGGATAATAACAACTCTCACCAGTCGCTTCCTGGCAGTTCTCGTCTATAACGATATCATCGATCAAATTATAATCTCCATGCTGAGGGTTAACCGTGATCTCAACTGGGTAGCCCAGAATAACATCCCAATTAAAATTGTACCAATAGTCTTCGTTTGCTATCAGCTGAGTTGTTTCAACTTCCTCACCCGTTACCGGATTATAGACTGTGGTGGGCTCCAAAAAACAGTCAAGTAGAATTCCCCCTGGCGCATGTTCCCAATCGGTCCCATAATAGCAACTCAGATCAAAGTTTTGATCACTACGCCCAAAGTTGTTTCCAGGCCTCACCTCTGGCATATTTTGATTACAACTCTGCCAGTAAAGTATGCTGTAGATGGCCAGAAATTTTTCTAATTCCACAAAATTTGAATCTGATCCTAGCTTTCTAACCTGGGCTGTACTGATCCTAACCCCACTAGGGTCAACATTAGTCGCTTCCAGCTGAAAGCGATAATCCCATTCTCTGACTTGTCGGGCAATAGCTTCGATAGAAATTACTGTAGCCAGATCTCCGCTTCTAACAACCATGCCAATAATCCCGGTAGAATTCAGTACGGGACCTCCAGAAGAACCTTTGGCCACGGCCATTTGTATCTTGATCTCCTTATTCACTTCATCTATACCAACGATTTTGCCAAGTTGGTCATCAGTTGTAATTCTCCAAGCGCCCTCTTTGCCGATGATTCTGAGTTTGTCTCTTTTTTTATAATTAGCAGTTAAGCTGTATGGATTCCATGTATACCCTGCTGGTCTTTCTACTTTTAGCAGAGCCATGTCTGCATAGCTGTTCTTAATTACGGCTGGATACTTTTGGTTTTGGTCAGAAATGAAACTCACAAATGCTTCTGCATCTGGTCCACAAACCACATGGTATGCCGTGATTATGTAGAAATGGTCGCAAGTTTCCGAAACTATAAATCCAAATCCGTTGTCGTCATCCGCTTCACAATTATTGGTACTGGTGACTCGAACTATATTGGATTTCAGGTCATATGCTAGTTGGGCACCTGTCGTTTTTGAGAATGCTGAGCCACAACTCATCAATAGAGTCAAGGCAAAGAGCAGATGTCTAATCTTGATTTTCATGTTGTAAGTCGTAGACGAATATGCGGTGGTCAGGTGATTCTGCGCCTGGATGATTATTGTAACTAAATGCCAGAAGGTATTTGTTGCTGGCACTGGTTTTTAGAATTGCATTGCAATCTGAATTAGGAAAGTCGAATCTATAGTCTGTGTTCTCTGTATTCAAATCAATTGCGTATATGTAATCGTCGGTAAAGTCGCTGTTACTAGCGAACATCAGATTGATTCCAGAGAAGCAAATAGATTGAGGATAGGCGCCAAATTCAAATGACCCAATTCTATCAGTAATATCTTTGGAATTGTATTGATGAACTTCATATCCTTGATCGCTATTCCCACTACCACATGGAAGAAGGAGAAATCGATTATCAGGTGAGAGATACAGGTCATTACAATTTACCCCTACCTGAGAAATACTCTTTTTCGGTACAACATGGCTTTCGCTGACTGAATAACTTGATAACATAACATTCTGACCATATAATACGCTAAAAAGACTCTGGTCATCAGAATTGTATACGACCCTGTCCCCAATGAAATCATTTTGGCTCCATTGGACAGTTCCTGTGCTAACCTGAATTGAATACAGAACCTTAGACTGTGTTAGTACCAGAATGCGATCCTGGTCTTCATCCAATGCTAAGTCGAGGCCATCTTCGGTATCTGAAAACTTCAAGGTTCTGGAAACCCAGGTGTTTGTGTTCAAAGCAGTTATGACACCCTGGTACTGATATATTATGTACAATTCATTTGAATTTGGAGAGTATTGCATAGCTACCGGTTTCTGATGAGGCAGTTCTATCCTTTTTACAATCTTATTCTTTGGAGGGTGTAATACCGCGACCTGTTTGAGATCATAATTAAGGAGAAACATAGATGTGTCATTCCTGGATGGCTCTATGGCAACTATTAGTCCTCCTGGATCTATGCTTTTAAGTACGCTTACTGAAACTACTTCAGAGGTATGAGCGCTTCCGTCGGTACTATAAGCGACAGCATGAAGGTTGTAAGTGCCTGCGGATTCCGGATGCCAATAACTTTCTCCGTAGTGATACAGATTACCACCGCTGGTTTCCTCCCTTACTTCTGTATCAATTCCAATACGAACATTATTTACAAAAAACTCAATCCGATCAACCCACTCCCAGAAACCTCTGGTAACGATGGTCAGGTCTATTTGCTTTCCAAAGGAGAAGGATGATTTATCGATGCTAGGATGAAGCCAGTTTACAGCCTTGGAGGAAGTCGGCAGGTTTCTTTCATATTTTGAGAGATGAAATGGTAGTGACCATGCTTGTTGTACTATCTGTTTTAATTTTTGGATAGATATAACCTTACTGGTTTGCTGATCTGTTAAGATAATTCCAAAAATTCCCAAATGATTGATCGCAGGAGCGCCTGACGAGCCTCGTTGAACTTTGTCTATCTCAACGTTTATTAAGAAGTCAAAGAATGGGTCAATGGAATGGATCGCACCGGCTTCAGCGACACTTGGTATATACCACTCCTTGTTCCGACCAATAAACCAAACAGCATCACCAATTTTGGCTTCTTCTGCCAGACATTTCTGACTCCAATTCAACCACTCTGGTTTCGGGATGCGAACGACTGCTAAGTCTATATTGTCATTGGAGTTTCCATTAATGTATGTGGCGGAGAAAGATTGTCCTGGTTTCTCGTTAAAGGATACTTCAATGGATCTTCCTTGAGGACCACTCTCCACCACATGATTTGCTGTTGCAACATACAAGGTGCCTTCCCTTTCAGATATGATTATTCCAAAACCATTCTCATCACTTCCATCCTCGAACAATGTATGGATGCGAACCGTATTGTGTGCTAACTGCTGACTTATTTCAAAGCCGGTTTGGCTCAGTGCAATTGTTCTGAGCATCAAACACCCAAGCAGCAGTGTAATTCTCCGAATCATTTTGAAAATAGTCTATGGACACTCCAAATGAATCCCCAAACAAACACCATAGCACTCCATAGAAAACCTATGAACTGTTGATTAAACATATACTCTAACCAACTGGGCTTGAACTCTTCAAGATGACCTTCCGGCCCTGCTTTGAGTTGGCTAACCTTGCCCTCCAAGATCACTTGATACTGATCTTCTTTGCTTCTGATCTCAAGTCTCTTACCCTGAAAGTCTTTTAATTTAACAAAGTCACCTTGAGTTACTTCATGAACATATTTTTGATCGAATAACTGAATTTTTCCAGATCTTATCCCAGAGATAAAATTGCTTGAGCCAGGTGGATCTTCTTTTGCAAATGAAAGATTGTCTCCCTGAAGATTGACAAGTGAAATATCTGACGGGCGGAAGAATTCTATTTGGGTCGGTAGGTTTGTTGAATCCCTTGTAGAGATATTAAAGGATTCCGGGATTGGTACATCAATTGTATCATTAATGTATTTTTCATCAAACTCCATTTCAAAAATTGCCGAATCGGCCTGAATTTCAATAAGTGATACTCCTTGTTTTAAATTCCATATTTCATAGTTGGCAGCACGCTTATTAAGTTCTACTCTGGAGTTTTTTCCAATTTGTTTTAAGTGAAATTCAATAGGGCCACCTTCCCTGATATCTATTTTGTGTAGCTCTTTCCGCTCTAATTCTTGGTCGGTATAAATACTGGATACACCTCCCAAGTTCATCATAGTCACCTCTGCTACCTGGATTTTTCCATCATCTGGTTTATAATCACTGAGCATCTCAAAGGAGACAAAGTCGGTGTCCATGGAAATTCTCACGAAAGTGGTTGGAACTTTGATTGTTGCAGCTAGACCAACAATTATGGTGCAAACCAGTCCAATAACTAGGGGGAAGATAAAGTTTGATCTTTCAGAATTGACGAGAACTTTGTCAATAGAGCCGACTGCTTTCATCGATTCCTCTGCATCTTGAATATTGCCCTCAAGGATGGCTCTCGCCGAGGCCTCTACATACTTGTTCTTTGCAGCAGTAAGTTCCTGCCTTTTTTTACGATTCATAGCTTAAGATAAACCTTCTTGGGAATCCAGCTTCCGGAAGATCTTTCTTTCATCTTAATTTCAATGATTAGTTCTTTTTCATCTGAAGAAGGAATTTGGATTTCTACACTTTGACCAGCTCCATAGTTTTTATTGATTCGATTCCAGCTTTCGTTACCGGATCTCCAGTATACCTCATTGACCGACGTGGCGGCCCTAACCATTAAACGTAGCCCTCCATCACTCAAATCATTTAGGTACTTCGTGCTGACAGACAAGGGCGAGTAGTAAGTTACATTTCCTGACTTCTGCCATGCATATACCCCAATGGACTTTTTGCCAATCAGGTTTGGATAGATAACCTCCCTTGTCGACCAGAGCAGTCTGCCGCCATCGCCAAAACCGGCATCCATTCGATAATGGTAATCCAGAGGAATTCCTATTGCTTGAATATTCCATTCAGAAAAATCTTCTCGCATCAAAGAAATTGTAATCACTTCATCTTGTTTTTGATCGAATGCGAATTGACCATTATAAAACCCGACAACCTCAATGCTTGGAGCTGAAACCTGTGCCTCATAGAATCCTTCGCATCGGTTGGATCTGTGTTGATAGGGAAATTCCGATCCGCTATCGGATTTCACAGTCGCCGAACATTGCGCTACGAGGGAGTCATTGGATATCGCCAAAGTCAACAAACCGATGGCAAATATTTTGGATGATTTCCAGGAGAATATGGGCAAATAGTACTTGTGGATCTTCATACTGTTAGTTCAAGTCATTATCACTGTAACAATATAGTTTGGTGAGAACCAAACTTATCATCATAGGCTAGTTCTGAATATGGGTGGGTATTATTTCAAACTTAAGTTTCATAAGTAAAGATGTATTGGTTTAGGTATTTTTCGGATAGTGCCTGGATGTACTCGACAGAGGAGTTATCACATAATGGCAATTATGTCACCCTATAAATATCGATCTTCTTGGTGTCGTAATTGCGTTCTCTTTCGCAAACCTCGATTCCCTCTCTGCTTCCTGAATCATTGGTGTTGCCCTCTATGGTCTGGATCCAATCGCCCTCAACTCCGGTCACTATTCCTACATGGATCCAATCTACCTTTGCCTTTGCGTAAACCAGGAAGAAGTCTCCTGGCTCTATCAGATCGGGCTTTAACTTGGCTTTCTCGATGAGCTGACCATTCTTCAAACCGAATTTTCCCAATACATCACAAGAGACCGTCCTGGGCATATAACTAATCAGGGAGTCTTCAATAGTGAAGGCTGCCTGGTCCAGTATGGTTTGTGCAAATCCCATACACCATGGCTGCAAGTGTCCTTGATTGCCATCCATGTAGGCCCGTACCCAAGGCCCAATATTGGATTTGAATTCCCTGGGTGAATTGGCAAGGTGCTGCCTGGCATAGGCCACAATAAGTTTTCTTAGTGATTTCTCATTTTCAATGCGGGTAAAAGCTTTCCTCATTGGCTCGGTTAGCTTCCGCCAAGTATTGTTACCCACTATGCCATCGTTTGAGAGCCCATGAAAATCCTGGAATTTCCTGACTGCGGCTTCTGTATCTCTTCCAAAATCTCCGTCCCTCGCAATACCTATCTTCCACTTAGTATCCACCCATTGCCATAGGTTGATCCATTCCTGGACCTTTATCACGTCCATGCCCTTTTGACCCTTTCGGATCAAGGGGGAATCTGTTTTCAGCTCTTGTATGTAGTGATTCTTTACCATATTTCTTTGAGGTTAATTGTTGATGGCCAATACCCGGAGTCCTTCCTGGATATTGTGAAGTGGTTTAAGTTTGATCGCCCGTTCTATGCTGTCTCTTTTGAATTTGGAAATCAGGTCTACATCAGCATCAAATACTGTTTCATCGTCAACCGAGCTTTTGTGAGCTTCCTTATATGCTGTTACCAATGCACCTACGCGCAAATCCAAAGAGTCCGTTTCGAATACCGAGACACCACTCAGATCTATCCTATTCAATGAAATATCCGGGTATCTAAGCCTGATGAATTTTGGGGCCTTTTCCTCTTTGTGAGTTATTCTGTATGCCTGTTCTCCGGAACTGCTAATTATCTCCGTGGACAAATGGCTAGATCCAAGATCTAGCCCGATCATCAGTGCCTGATCCTTTGAGATGTCCAGGGTATCTTCTCTCAAGAAGGCGATCTCATCCAGATGATCATCTATGGCCAGCAGCATTTGGTTGTATTGCCGGATAAATTGATTGTAGTCATCGAAGAAAGTGTAGTCCACCATCAGTTTGGTTGAGAGTTCACCGCTTTCCAAGGTATCCAGTTTTGTTCTGGAGGATTTCATTGAGTCATAATCGTTTTGAGTCAGATATAATCCTCTTTGCAATACTTCAGCAGCCTCAAGTGATAGTATGGAGAATTGGAAATCAGAATTCAGGAAATTCAATTTTTGCAGCTGACCTAAAAAGATCTGAAACTTACGTAGTTCCCTTTTTTGTTCTCCAGGAGTGAAGGATTCCTGTTTACTCTTCATCTGCTGGTAGATGTCTCTAATGAGTAGAGCCTCCTTAATCGTTACCAGGGTATCGGCGGCTATCATTTCATACTCATCCTTATAGGGCAAGTCCAGCAGTTCCACTCTCAGCTCGGGTTCATCCAGCAGGAGGCTGAAAAAATTCCGGAGTGCCTCCCTCCCATTGTCTCGGGCAGAATTGATAATGCCTGCTCCCTTGGCTTGGTCGAGCAACTTTTCCTTGCATTTCTTCTTGACCAATTTGGCTTGCTTGAAACCTACCCCTCTGGGAGCATCGACCAGCTCAAAGCCCTTGATCTTCTCCTCGGGAATAAACCAGGGGTTGATGTCTTTGTCCAGAATGACTGGGGTTAATCCATAGAACTGAACAAGTTTGTCGTCTTCGTCATAATAGAAGTTGGACTCATCCAATCGATCAAATCTGAAGCCCGCCTTGACCCAACCTCGTCCAATAAATACTATATCCTTTTTCTTGGCCTTTTTCCAGCTCTTTTTATCGTAAATGCAATTATCCTTCAGAAATTGATGAAACTCTGTTATGCCTGCAAAACCCTCGGGAAAACCATTTATAAATCTCTCCAGATCCTCCTCTTCGATGTCGTTTTTCTTCTTTCCAAGAGCCTTTATGTATTTTCTAAAATCTTCCTTAATAAGCTCTTTTAGTACTTTTTTGACAGTATTTTTTTGAAGACTGATGGGGCTGGATTTGAGGTTTACATACTTGTCCGGTGTTTTGCCCAGATACTGTACGGCCAAAAAGGCGTATAGGGTGGTAAAGTAATTCTGTTCGCTATTGCTTTCAAGGGAATCATAGGTACCTCGACTTTTGATCGTATCTGCTACTTTGTTCCAGTTGCTACCATTGATCTTTCTATCATCCAGAAAAACACTTACAATCACATACCTGAGCTCACGGTGGCATTTTTCGAAATTCGAGATCAGATCGTCTCTGACCACATTGCTGATCTTGGTGTCATGGAGGGAGGAGATAACTTCTCCGTAGTATTCTGCCGTGACCAACTCTCCTATTCCGCGGATGCTCGTGACAAGATTTGCAGTGCTTTTGAGCTTTGAGCTGGTAAACAACCCAAATGGATCGAAAAGGGTAATTAATACGATCCCCCCCACAACCAGGATCAGGTCCAACAAAAGTTTCCAGTTTTTCAGTAGGTAGGCTATCATGAGTCCAGCTGGATTTTGGTTATCAGTGGCCCATCCTTAAAATGAATGTAGATCTCCTTATAGCCAAGGTTCCTTAGCATGGCCTCCATCAGTACCCTGGTCTTTTCCTTGGTGGTTTCTACTATGCCCATATGTTCCAGGCTGTTTCGGATGTCGATCTCAGCCTGCTGAAAGAACTTCTCCTGGTCGTCAAGATTTATTTTGGTCGAGAATGCGTTGGAAGTCAGAATATCTACCTCTTCAAATTCCTCTGCGGGGTATGAGAAATTGATAATTTCAATATGAGGAAGTGTGACACTGATCTTGTTGCCTTCGATTTTGATATCCTCTTCCCTGATCTTGTCCAAGTCCACGCCGGCTTTGATGATAGCCTTGGACCTGGCCAGAAAATCTGCTTGATTCAATTTGATAAACCACAGTATCCTTTTGTTTTTGACTCCCCACACCAGTTTTTCCACTGTAACCTCCGTGGTGGACAATTTTGCGGCCTGCTGAATTTTTCCAACTACCAATCCCCTTTTCTCCTTGCAGGAAACGCAGGTGAAAACCAAAAGAATAGCCAGGGGAAATAAGAATCTCATGGATCAGGAGTCGCTGGGTTTGGCCATAGGATCAATTGGGATTATTGGCTGCTCTGTTCCCGGTTTAACTCTTTTGTCCCCTGTTGGGTCGGTGCTATCGATCAACACTACATCGCCGGGCACTGGATTGGGAGCATCTCCTGAGGAGCTCCCTCCCCCTGCATTGGGATCCTTTGGTGGATCAGGCAGAGACCTGGATTCCTCGCCTTTCTTTTGGGCATTTGGGGTGTGCTTTTGATCCGTATCGGTTTCTTTGGAGTCGGTAAGATATTTCAGTGACCTGCTGCCAAAATAAAAAGCCACCATCATCAGAAATGCGGTCTTAAAAAACTCAAACTGATCCCTGAAAATGCTGTTGGCTTCCAGCTCACTCTCCACGCCAAAGTTGACCAACAGCAGGGCTGTTCCCCCAAAAAGCAAGGAAAAGGCTATCATGCCCCTTACCGTGCCAGGAGGGAGTCCGAAAGTCTGGTCGCCATACGGGTTATACAGAGGCTCATCACCCAAGGTGTCAGGGTCATAGGGTTTTCCTTCCCCTTTCTTCTTTTTCTCTTCTTCAATTTTTGCCCAAACCCCTTGGGAAACCCCATAATTGAGGTTATAGAAATATGTAGCCCATATAAAGTAGCCAAGGAAGACATTGATCCAGACCATTAGCACCAAAAAACCAATGGCGGTAAATACACCCAATCCACTGTCCAGAAGGTACATTGTGCCTACCACGGAAATGATCAAAATAAAAACGGTGATCCCTAGAATGATCTGAACATGCGGAGGCTTTTTGGAAAGGACCGGGATCTTGATCCCAATGAAAACAATAATCCAGAAAAGTAAACTCAGGAGTCCTACAACTCTGGAAAGCTGTTTCATAAATCCGTCCATGAAGAATATCCCTAGAATTGAAAGGAACAGAACTCCCAGAACGATGTAGGAAATGATCTTTAAAAGAGATGGTTTAGGTTTAGATTCCATAGCAGCAATATTTGTTTATGGATTAGGATCCAATTTTTTGAAGTACTTCTGAAGGCCTTCGATCATTTTTTTAAAGGCCCCAATAATGGTCCCTATCAATCCGATCAACCACAGCCAGACATCCTCCATCACTTCGGGCCGATATAGCAACAGCATAATGGCCAGAGTAAGCATTCCTACAACCAATACTATAATGAAGTGCTTCATTTGGAAAATATACAAATTGATGTTAGAAGAACACAATCCAATGGCAGCATTATTGTGTTTGCCCCAAAGATGAGTTGAAAAGAATCCCTTTGAAGTCAAATGCTCCTGATCGCGTCAGCAGGATTTCTTAGGGCTGAGCGTATGGTTTGATAGCTAACGGTGAGTATGGATATCAGGATGGCGATCAAGGCCGATCCCATGAAGACCCAGATCGATAGATCCACCCTGTAAGCGTAGTTTTCCAACCAATCGCTCATGGCGTACCATCCTATGGGGATCGAAAACAACAGGGATAGCACCACCAATCGGATGAAATCATAGGCTTGAAGAATAAAAAGATTGCGAACGCTTGCTCCGTAAACCTTTCTGATACCGATTTCCCTTACCCTTTGCTCTGCGGCATAGGATACCAGACCGAACAATCCTAAACAGGAGATCAGAATGGCAAAGGCAGCAAAATAGCCGGACAATTTGCCAGTGGCCTCCTCAGCTTCATAAAGTTCATCAAAATCATCATCAAGGAAATAGAAGTTTAGATCACCGTCTGGAAATACATCCTTATACACCCCGTCAATTGTGCCTTTTATACTTTCCCTTGCTTCATTCTCATATTTGATGAAGACCATTCCCAAGCTCTCGGGCCCTCCTTTAAAGACCAGCAAAGGCTCTACAGGGGTATGAACGGACTTGAAATTGAAATCCTTGACCACTCCCACTATGGTTGCGGCCACGCTATCATCATAAGCGCCATAGAGTTTCTTGCCAATCGGATTCTCCAGATCCATCATCGCCAACGCCCGTTCATTGATGATCACGACCAGGGTATCAGTATGGAAGAAATTCCTGCCCTCCACCATTCTCATTTCCATAGTGGGGAAATAATTCTCATCCATTGACATGTAATGCATCAGGAATTTCTTTTCCAGGTCTTTTCCGGGCCATTGAAATCCGCTTGAACTGCTAAGAATATAGGCCGGATGTCGATTCGATAGTCCAACTGAAACCACTCCGGGCTTACCCCCCATCTCTGCGGCAAAAAGACGAGCCTTTTTCCGAGTGACATCTAGATAGATGATATTTTCCTTGTTGAAGCCGATATCCATGTTTCGGATATAATCCAGTTGCTGGTAAACCACGATAGTCCCAATGATCAGAGACACCGAGATCATGAATTGGAGTACTACCAGGGTCCGCCTTAATCCGAATCTTTTTTTTACTATAACTACTTGTGAACTAAGTATTTGAGTTGGTTGGATTGAACTCAGATACATCGCGGGATAACTTCCGGCTATAAGCCCTGTGATCAGGGCGGAGATCAGTAATCCCAAGAACAATTTCAAGCCAAGATCAGACCCGATCAACGAGTTGATCTCCATTTCTTTATGGGTGATCTCATTGAAACTCGGAAGCATCAAGGTGGCGATGATCACCGCGAAAACCATTGCGATCAGGCTCAAAAGGATGGATTCACTCAAGAACTGGAAGATCAGCTGAGTTCGATTGGCGCCAATGGTTTTTCTCAATCCCACTTCCTTGGCCCTGTTGGTGGATCTGGCAGTGGAGAGATTCATGAAATTGATACAGGATATCAGCAATATGAAGATCGCGACCATGGAGAATACCTTGACATACAGCATCTCACCTTTGGTGTTGGTCTCTACTACAAAGTCAACGGTGCCCAGATAGATCTCAGGGACCGGCTGGAAATAGATATCTGTTACAGAGCCTTCATTATTATCCTTGATCGTGTGTTCGACCTTGCTGTTGAGCGAATCCAGTTGATGGTCTTCGACCACCTCAACGTAGGTATAGAGCCAGTTCGTTGAGAAGTTATTGGCTCGGTCCGAGTTTTCGGAAACGTATTTTTTGAAGTTGGTGGCGTACTTAAATTGGAGGTGAGAATTTCTTGGGATGTCTTTTAAGATCCCATATATGATATATTCTTCACCGCTTAGGCTGATCGTTTTTCCAATGGGATCCTCATCGGGGAAGTACTTTTCAGCCATGGCCTCACAAAGAATCAGGCTGTTAAGATGCTTATCGAATTTTTCCAGGTCTCCCCGAAGCAATGGATATGAGAGTATCTCGAAGAAGGTCGCATCCACCATCACCCCGCCCCTTTCCCGGATCTTTTTTTCTCCCAGTTCAAACGTGTAGACCTCTCTGCTGACCCTGGTTTGATTCAGGACCTCTGGATAAGTCTCTACCAATGCCGGTCCCAGACCCGTTGGGGTCACTGCCACGGGGAATACCTCCTGCCCTTCATAGTACTGATTTTCAACCACCCTGTAGATTCTGTCCTTCTTTGCATGGAATTGATCAAAGCTCAACTCATCGGATACGAAAAGACCGATCAACAGGACTATGGTCAGGCCCATTGTCAATCCCAGCAGATTAATGAAAGAAAAGAGTTTATGTTTCTTGATGTTCCTGGTCGCGCTCTTGAGGTAATTGTAAAACAATGAAGAATGACTGATGGAAATAAATCGAGACTTCCTTCTCAGGTTTTCGAATTCCTCCTCTGCCATGGGTCTGATCTCACCAAACTCTGATACAGCCAATTCGAATGCCTCTTTTTCCCCTTTTCCCGCTGAAATGAGATCGTCGATATGATCCCTGAGGTGGACTTCCATTTCCTGGACGGAGCCATGTCCGAAGGCCGGGTGCCTTCTGAATAGCTTGAGCCATTCCTTTATTGATTGGTCGAGATCGAACATGCTCAAAGTATCCTGCTGGTTTTAATATCCCAGATCTCGTTCAAGACTGCATTGATCTGAAGCCATTGTTTCTTCTCCTCAGCCAGGGCCTTCTTGCCGGCTTCTGTGATCCTGTAGTACTTTCTTGGCCTGGCATTGTCGCTCATGGTCCATTTGGACTGGATCAGCTTGTCCTTCTCCAGACGGTGCAATACCGGGTATAGCATACCGTCCGACCATTCCATACTACCTCCGGAGAGTTCTTTAACCTTCTTGATGATGAGATAGCCATAGCTATTACCCTGCTTGAGTATTCCCAGAATAATGGGTTTGGTGGATGCGGCGGTTAAATTCTTTGAGATCATCTTGTTGTTTTCTATATACTCTATTGTTCTATATACCTAGAATACCAAAGTATCTTCAAATGTAAGACCTAAGACCAGAAAACAGCTTAAAAAATGATGAATGATGGATGCTGAATGGTGAACGGCGGATTTTTGATTTCGGCTAATTTTTGATAATCTCTCAGCGACTAAATTTGAATTCTGAAAAAGGACCATGACTTTCGAAACCCATATTTTACCCGAGGGCCTAGCTTCATATGTGGAGGCAATCTTCCATTTCAAGGACTTCGTGCCGGATCATTCCATTGAAAGAGTGGTGCCGACAGGTCATACCTATATCATTTTTGAACTGGATGATATACCCCGCAACACCTTTGATAATGATACTTTAAAACCCAAGGAGACCTTCACAAAAGTTTGGGTATCCGGACCTCATAGAAACTACATTTCGATTTCCGCACATAAGAATTCAGAAATGTTTGTTATCCAGTTCAAGCCATTTGGGGCGTTTCCATTCCTGCAGCTTCCATTGGATAGTATAAGCGAAAAAGTGGTGCATGGCGACCAGATCATGGGTGGAATCTTGTTGGATTTAAGGGAAGAATTGGTGTCAGCGGGCAGTTCTAATGAAAAATTCCAGCTTACCGAAAGCTGGCTCTTGAAAAGACTTAGTACAGATCTCCTTCCCCCCTCCGACCTACTTGAGTTTTATTCAAAGCTTGAGAAAGAGCCCTATATCAACGGTCATATGAACAACGGTGGAAGCTATCCCAACTCCCAGAAACACTTGATCGATCAATTCAAAAAGTATGTGGGGTTAAACCCCAAGTATACTCACAGGATCATTCGATTCAATGAGATCCTGGCAAAGATCCAAAACAAGGAAAAGCTGAGTTGGGCCAGCATAGCCTACGAATGCGGATTTTCGGATCAGTCCTATTTTATCAAGGAATTTAAGCACTTCTCAGGCTTCAATCCA
This sequence comes from Cytophagales bacterium, assembly GCA_028279065.1. GTDB lineage: Bacteria > Bacteroidota > Bacteroidia > Cytophagales > CCMP332 > JANQHS01. The sequence goes on along the minus strand of JANQSY010000032.1, from coordinate 21,727 downwards.
CAGGAGTTCATAGACCAGGACAGGCAGCATGAGGAACCCAATTTCTTTCCTCTCGATCACTCTTAGGTTAATTTTTTACTATACCGCCATCTCAAAGGAGTTTAATCTTGTCCAAAAAAAGATCATGGATATCTCAAGTGCATTCTCGAATATCAGTTGGCTTTCGGTGATAGTTGCGGCCGTATCGTCCTTCCTGGTGGGTGGAATATGGTACGGACCGATGTTTGGTGTTGCCTGGATGAAGGAATTCGGTTTTACGGAAGAGGACCTGAAAAAAAGGAGTGTTCCAAAAACCTTTGGCCTTTCCCTGTTGCTCGCATTGATTGCTGCAGTCAATCTTGAAATGTTCATCGGGGTTGAGGCTGACCTTGCTTTTGGGGCCATTGCAGGATTTCTGGCCGGATTGGGATGGGTAGCCACTATGATAGGTATCCTCTATTTGTTTGAAATGAGGTCGATGAAGGCTTTTATCATCAATGCAGGCTACTGCGTAGTTTCGCTTACCCTGATGGGTTTGATATTGGGAGCCTGGTAAAAGAAAAATTATGGAACAAGGACTATTGGAAAAGACCGGAAAGTCATTGGATCATTGGATTGGAGTGGTAAAAGCGTCTGGCATTGAAAAGCATAAAGCCATCATTGATTTCCTCAAAGCGGAACATGGTTTCACCCATGGTTTTGCCAACTTCGTCGCTCTTAAGGCCCGAAGTGCGGATGCCGGATCGATGGACGATTTAGACCTGATGTCGAATCAGTATGAGGGCAAGGCAGATCTTAAACCGATCTATGATAAGCTAAGGGAAGAGATGGAGAAGTTTGGATCAGACATAACTATCACTCCCAAAAAAGATAGTGTCAGCTTTATTCGAAAGCGCCAATTTGCTCTGGTGAAACCTGCAACCAAAACCAGGATCGATCTTGGACTCAAATTAAAAGGTATACCCAATGAGGGTCGTCTTGAAGATTCAGGTCCTTTTGGAGCAATGTGCACCCATAGGATCAGGATTGAGAGTCTGGATATGGTGGATCAGGAAGTGATCGACTGGCTGAAACAGGCTTACGAGATGTCGGTATGAGTCTTATTTGAACAAATGTGCCTTGTACTCAGGATGGATCAGGTTCTCTGTGCTGAGGATCTTGTCGATCTCTTCCTCTGACATCAGTTTTTTCTCAAGGATCAATTCCCTGATGGACTTGCCTGTCTCAGCTGCCTCCTTCCCTATCTCATCCCCCTTCTGGTGACCGATATAAGGGTTTAGGAAAGTGATCAACCCTATGGAATTCAGAACCATTTCTTTCGTCAATTCCGGATTGGCTGTGATCCCTTGAATGCACTTCTCGGTAAGGGCGATCATTGAATTCGATAGAAGCTCGATGGACTCAAAAAGGCATTGAGCAATGACCGGCTCCATAACGTTCAATTGAAGCTGGCCTCCTTCTGCTGCAAAGGAAATGGTAACATCGTTGCCGATGATCTTAAAGCAGACCTGATTGACCACCTCCGGAATCACAGGGTTCACCTTTGCGGGCATTATGGATGATCCCGCCTGCAGTTCGGGTAGGTTGATCTCATTCAGCCCGCAACGCGGACCCGAACTCAATAGCCTCAGATCATTGCAAATCTTGGAAAGCTTAACCGCAGTCCGTTTCAAAGCCCCGGAGATCATTACATAGGCTCCTGTATCCGAGGTGGCTTCGATGAGATTGCTTGCCTTCACGAAGTTGGCCCGGGTCAGCTCCTGCAAATGACTGATTGAGATGTCCGCAAAACCTTTCGGGGCATTCAATCCGGTTCCAATCGCAGTACCTCCAAGGTTTACCTCCAAGATCAGGTCCCGAGTCTTCAACAGGTTCTTTATCTCCTCTTTAAGGTTGGTTGCCCAGGCCGAGAATTCATCTCCCAACGACATGGGCACAGCATCCTGCAACTGGGTCCTTCCCATTTTCAAGACCTTCTCGAACTCCGAACCCTTGAGATCCAGGGCCGTGCATAGGTGGTTCAACTTTTCAAGCAGGTGATTGACATAGAAATAAAGGGAAACCCGAAATCCTGTGGGATATGCATCATTGGTGGATTGAGAGGCGTTGACATGATCCATGGGATGAAGGATGTCATACCTACCCTTTTCATGACCATTAAGCTCCAAAGCCAGGTTAGCAATTACCTCGTTGGTATTCATGTTCACCGAAGTTCCTGCGCCACCCTGGAATACATCTGTTGGAAAATAGGCCGAATATTTCCTGGGTTTCTTCAGGATCTTGTCACAGGCCTGGATGATCATATCAGCCTTGTCTGCTGGTATGGTGCCGATCTCCTTATTGGCCAATGCACATGCCTTTTTTGTGGTCACCATCCCATGTATGAAGACCGGATAATCCCCTATCTGAGTGTTCGAGATCTTAAAGTTTTCCTTCGCACGTTGGGTATGAATGCCATAATAGGAATCGGCATTGATCTCCATGGTGCCGATCAGATCGGTCTCTTTTCTGGTTTGGGTATCCATAATAATACTGTTAAGGGTCAAGGATACCCCTGTTATTACTACAGGATTATGATAAATGGCAGAAATGGAAAGGATTTATGTTTGGAATCCATCCCAGGCCTTGGTTTCATCCCAACTAGCCGGGTTTTTTCAATTTTTTTCTTTCTTCTAAATCCGATCATCGTGCTGATTCGTAAATAGTCTAAAATTGATCGCAGTGAAGCATGTGTCTTCAAAAGGATACCTGGTTCTGACAACACCATTCATGGACCTGCTTGAGTTTTCAGACATTCCGAATATTTCAAATGTTTCAATCTATTGGACCGATGGGAAGGAATTTCATGAAACCAGATCCAATGGAAAAATTAGAAAGTCGGATTTAGTGCGTTTACTAAAGAACTTCAATGGTGAGTTGATCAGCATTCGATTCAAGTGCTTTGGCAACATTGAAGTTGATTCAGATGGTGAAACAGAAACTTTCATCAGCCGGGACGATAATAAGGAAACGGGATTTGAGGAGGAAGGGCAATTTCCAAGGCTTTGGATTGAGAGAGGAAGTTTGGACAAAAATGAGTCAAGCAAGGGAAACTGGAAATCAGAAGTACAGCTTTTTAGATCAAGAAAAATGGCATAATATGGCTTAGTTGGAATGATATAGTATTTTATTTGTGAAGGCCTTTCATACTAGTACAGCATTTCACATTTATTAATCAGGGAAGTTTTTGCACGTTACCTCAGATAAAAACATTGACAATCAGAAGCTTGTTTCCCTTTTGAAAGCAAAGGATCAAAAGGGTTTTGAGCTATTGTATGAGAGGTATGCCCCGACTTTGTATGGAGTTATCCTGAAGATTGTGACCAAGGAAGAAAATGCCAACGACATATTGCAAGAGGTATTTTTGAAGATCTGGAGAAATATAGATTCATATAGTGTCCAAAAGGCTAATCTATACACCTGGATGCTGACAATCGCGCGGAATTCGGCTATTGATCATACCAGGAAAAAGGAATTCAACCGAAATGTTGACATTCAAAAAATAAAATTGGGATCCCTTGGCACCGAAACTCAAAGGACCGATAAAATCGGAGTAAAGGAGAAGGTTCAAAAGTTGGATCCTGAATTAAGGGAGATCATCGATATTATTTATTTCGGTGGTTACACCCATTCTGAGGCCTCAGAAGCTTTGTCCATACCCCTTGGTTCGGTAAAAACCAGGGTTAGAACTGCGTTGCGTGAATTAAAAAAACTCATTGTGTAGGTGAATGTAAAGGAGTACATACAGTCAGGAATACTTGAGAATTATGTTCTTGGAAGCGTCTCTGATCAGGAACGCAGGGAGGTGGAGTGCATTGCGAGCATCTATCCTGAGATACGTGAGGAATTGGAAAGCCTTTCGGTTTCCATGAACGCTTATGCTGAAATCCATAGGGTTAATCCTCCGACAGGTTTAAAGCAAAAAATTCTGGCTGAGCTTGAGGACCTATCGGATGCTGACGAGTTGCAGAACGTTGTTGAAATGAGGGCTGCCTCTGCTGGCGTCTGGAAGTATGCTGTTGCGGCTTCCATCGCAATTGTTCTGGTTTTGAGTTTCGTGCTTTTCAATACTATGAATCAGGTTGACTCCTTGAGCGAACAGCTTTCGGGCGCCTTAAGTCAAAACCAGGAACTCAGTTCAGCTTCGGAAGAGGATCAGGCCCTGATAAAACAGTTGCAAGAAGCAAATAAGGCCTACTACGCGGTAATCAAGGACCCTAACAACAAAATAGTCCATATGCACGAGGCTGAAGGTAAGCCGGATGCACTAACTCTGGTCTATTGGAATCCTACCAGCAAGGAGGTTTACGTTCAGGTGGATCATATGCACATTCCCTCAGATGAGCTCCAGTATCAGTTATGGGCCATAGTAGATGGAGAGGCCATAGATGCCGGGGTATTCGAAGTAGGTGAGGATAGTACTGCTCTGCAAAAAATGAAGCCAACCGAAAAAGCCGATGCATTTGTAGTGACCCTTGAAAAAAGAGGAGGCGTTCCAGTTGCTGAGGGAGAAATTTACGCTCTGGGAAATACCTGACCTACTCTGTTCTAAGCTTGTCCACAGGATTAGCATTAGCTGCCTGGTAGGATTTAATACTTACAGTTAATGCCCCGATCAAAATCGCTGCCAAACCGGAAAAAATGAATATCTCGACCCCAATGCTTGTGCGAAAGGAAAAGTTCTGCAACCAGTCTTTCGAAAAGTAATACGAAAGTGGAATGGCTATGATCAAGGAAACTAGAATCAGGGAAAGGTATCCCTTGGTAAGGCGGAACATAATGCCCGGAATATTAGCCCCCAGAACTTTCCGTATGCCGATTTCCCGCGTCCTTTGGCTGGCTGAAAAAGCACTTAAGCCAAACAGTCCCAAGCAACTTAGGAAGATTGAAATTACGGTAAATGCTTTGGCCAAGGTGCTTATCATAAGTTCATTCTTGTATTCTGCTGCATACTCTTGATCCATGAACAGATACTCGAAAGGGAAATCCGGTTCCATTTTGTCATGGATATTTTCGATATCATTCAAGGCTTTTTGAATATCCCCCTTGATCCTAATATGTGCCAATGATGTTCTGTTTGGGTCATAAATGATCAACAGTGGTTCAATTGGATCATAAAGACTGGCCATATGGAAATCCCTGACAACCCCGATTATATGGCCATCGATACCATAGGCAGAGAATTTTGAATTTATGGGGTTCTCAAGCCCCATCAACCTTTTGGCCGTTTCGTTGATAAGGAATTTGGAGGTGTCCTGGCCCATTTTGGAATCGAATGTCCTTCCTTCCAATATTTCGATGTCAAGGGTTTTTTTAAAATCATCCCCTACGATGAGAACATAGGTCTCAAGAACCTCATTTGGTTCTTTGCCTTCCCATTCTGCTCCTCCTGTTGAGCGGCGGATGCTCAAAGGATTACCAGTGGTTGTGGTCATAGAGCTTACCTGGGGTATTCGGCTTACTTCTCCCCTGTAAACACCCAACTTGTTCCGTACGCCATCCATAAGATCTATCATGATGATGTTCTCTCTTTCCAACCCAAGATTCTTATTCATAATATAATCGACCTGGTTGCTGATGACCATTGAGCTAATGATCAGAAAGATCGAAATGCCGAACTGAAAAACAACCAATCCCTTTCTCAGGCCATGGGTTTTCCAAGAAAACTTGACCTGCCCCTTTATAGATTCTGAGATATTAAGTTTTGGCAGGACAAAGATTGGGTAAATGGCAGATAATAAGCTTATTATAAACAGTGATGCCATCAAAATAATTGATGTGTTTGCCTTCAGTAGATTGAAGGACAGCTCTCTACCAGTGATATTGATGAAAGCTGGCAGTATAAGCTTTACGACGAGTATGGCCAGGAGTACGGAAACCGAGGTCGTCATGAAAGCTTCCATCAGGAATTGAAACCGAAGGGATGATTTATAAGAGCCAAGAACTTTTCGTAGTCCTGTTTCTTTTACTCTTCCTCCCGATCTTGCCGTGGTAATATTGAGGAAATTGATGGAGCAAATGAGTACCAGGAAGATTGAAACGAACCTGAGAATCCTGACATATTCCATTCTTCCGGACACGGGCACTCCATTTTCAAACGTTCCAAACAGATAGCGATTCGAAAATTTTTGCATTATGATGGGTTCATCAGCTTCGCTTTCAGTGTGATCGTTGACCTCGGATCGTATCCTTTGGCTTACCGCTTCAAATTGTCCCGGGTCATTTAGGGTCAGGTACATCCTAAACCCTCCATTATACCAGCTCCTTATCCATTCGTTATCCTTGATGTATTGTTGAGCCGGAAGCAAAAAATCAAACTTCCAGCTTGAATTGGTTCCCGGAGTCTCAAATACCCCTGCTACCTGAAAGGCCTCCTCATTGTCCAAAGTGATCCTGCTTCCGATCAGACTGTCCAAAGTTGCCCAAGAAGGGCCGAAATACTTTGTAGCAAGCCTTTCAGAGATCAAAATGTTAGTTGGGTTTAACAGGGCGGTTCTTCTATTTCCCTTCACTATAGGATAGCTGAATAGTTCAAAGAAATCCTTGGTCACCATACGGCCTGTTTCGAATTCCTTTTTCTCTCCTGATTCGATAAGGCTTTCGAAAGACCAACTCATCATCACAACCCTTTCAACTTCAGGATACTCTTCCTCCAGCACAGCATGAAGAGGCTGAGGAACGGCCTTGGTGGTATTGATCTCGCCACTGCTTTGAACCATGTTTCGGTAGACGGCATAAAGCCGATCACCTTTGCTATGGAACCGGTCCATTGCGAGTTCGTCGTTTACCCAAAGGTTGATCATTAGACTTGAGGACAGTCCCACTACGAGCCCAAGGATGTTGATCAGGGTGTATGATTTATGCTTAACGGCGTGCCTGAGAGAAGTGATCCAGTAATTTTTTATCATTCCCGGATGGGAAAGCTGATTATTGAAGGAAAGATTTCTAATGATCCCAGGTCTGAAAAGTTTAAGGACGTCCATCATATAGGCCCTTCGGGCAGATTTCGGGTTTGTTTTGCTTCGTTCATTAAATAGTTCATTGAGGTCTCCTTCCAGGTCTTCGATCATAGCCGGATCGCAAAACCATTTCAGGAATCTTCTTGCCCAAGAGGGTGGTCTATGGTTTTGGGGTTCAGGCATATTGAAGCTTGATATCCCATGCGACCTTTGGGATTGCCTCCCAAAGCTGCTTTCTGACCTCCATGGTCTTGGCCAGGGCTTTTTGCCCATAAGGGGTGACCTTGTAATACCTTTTTCGTTTCCCTCCTCTTACCGCAGTGGCTTCACCAAGGTTTGAGCTTAGGAATCCTTTCTTTTCAAGTCTTGAAAGAGCGGTTCGCATGGCTCCAACACTGACCTTGCGCCCCACCCTTTCTTCGATCTCATTCTTGATGCTGATCCCATAGGCCTCATCGTACAGCACAGCGACTGTCAGCATTACGATCTCCTCAAACTCCCCCATTGAATATTTTCCCATAATTTTTAACGGTTAGGTGCATATAGCATAACCAGCTTTTGCTGATGTTGTCATGAGCACACTTTGTTAGAATAGTTATTTTGAAAGTCAATCATTGAGTTTAACTCTGACTTGCTATCACAATCCGGAACGATATACAAAAAATGGAAATTGCAGATCGACCCTGAAGCAAGAAAATCCACATCTTAATCCTTAAGTGCTTTAATGAAAACCGGGTCACGATCAAATAAAAACTCCCTTCCAAAAACATCACCTTGGTGATAGCTTCTTTCGAGATACTGTTCAATGGTCAATGAAACGGGAATTTCCACTTTGTCATGGTATACGTCTTCAGCGCTTTCAGCATTCTGGAAATCAATAACAGGCTCTATTCGGTAAAGGATCTTTGAGTGTGGTAGTTCGAAAACAATTGGGTTGATACCTCGGCCCAGCAGCCATCCTGTGCTTTGTCCAACGGTAAAAATGTTGTCCGCTAACATACCAATCGCAGCCATGGCGCCTGCTGAAGAGTATATTCCTTCGTTTTGAAGCAGATAAATTTTACCATCGAAGTTTAAGGAGCTGTCAGAAGGTTCAATTTGTCTGTCGCCCGAGGCAAAGACCGCGTATTCGTAGTTGTCCAAAAATGGAACATGGAAGGATTCCCAGCTCTCAGAATCTTGCGGAAACGCTTCCTTCATTTCTTGTGATGGATTTGCCAGGAGAAGCAACTCAAAATCGATTGGCCTGTTGATGATGGCGGTAAGAACTTTAACCCAAACATTGTCAGTACCACCTGGATTATCGCGGATGTCGATAATGACTTTTTTTAGTGGTTTGCCTGAAGCCTTGGATCTTATTTGGGTCGGATAAAAATCCACGTGATCCAAATTCATTTTTGGAATGCGTACATAGAGAATTTGCTCATTGGAAAAGTATTCTACTTTCTTGACTTTTTTAATCTCATCATCAACCTGTTCGTATTCCAACTCCTCATCCAGTTTAAACTCACCTGCCAGAACCTTCCCATTTTCATCGGCAAATTTCAGTTCCATTACTTGATCGGGAGATAGGTTGAAAGCTTTATAGAATTGTTCCGAATAATATCTCTTGTTCGAGTAGTCCCAGCGCATCCTTGTCAGATAAGGGTAAAGGTCGCCGATGAAAACCTTGGCACTGTGGCCGTTAATTTCAGTAAGCCTCCACCCTGCTTCATAACGATTACCCTCGTGCGTAAAAGGAGCGATGCTGTAATACTCGCCCTCAATGTACTTGAGTTTTAGATTAAACTTCTTCTGTTCCTGTTTGGATTTCCTCAGGGCGTAGTACGATGGAAAGAGTTCAATGGCTTCATTAGAAATACCTAATTCCTTCAATTCATCCGGAGGATATCCTTTGGGCCAAAGCAAGCTTGAATGCCCGTCCTGCAAAACGGTAATAGCCGATTGGATCAACATTGCAAATTCCTCGGTCGATTCAATTTGTGAGATCCGGGATCGCATCTTTTTTAACTCAGCAATAGGATCGATCCCCGTAACTGCCTTCCTGACAGGAGTCTGCGGGCTGAAGTTTACAACCGTCTCGATATAACTATCGAAATCGGCAAGCATCTCTTCGCTGGTCAGCACGGGGAACTTTATTTCGTCCGGCTTTCCATCCTGGGCTTCGGCGGTAAAAATGTTAGACAAGGCAAACCCCTGAATGATCAGGTACAACAGAAGCTTTTGCTTATAAAGGCATTTTTGGTGCTTCATGATGTGCTTTCTTCCGTTTTCCATACTAGTGCTGCTTGGAGATATCTAATTAAGTCCTAAATGTAGTTTAAATATATAAGACTTAATTGTAGTTTTTATGTGAACGGTCATTTTCTTCAATATATTCTCCAGGAAGGTTGCGCTTCAGAAGGAATAATGCTTTGGGAGATCGAAAATTTTGTGATATTCGGATATAGGATCACCCCTATCCGCTATGAATAAGTTCGAGTATATAGCAGTCTTCTTTTCCATTATTCTCGGGTTGGCAGTGATCCACATCCTGATCGGGGTAGCTCATATTATTCGCCATCGTGGGCGGATCAACTTTTACTTGGGACATGCCATTTGGACCTTGAACATCTTTTTGTACCTCCTCTCCATTTGGTGGACTTTTTTTGCCTGGAGCATATTGGAAGTATGGACATTTGGCCTTTTCCTGTTTTTGATGGTCTATGCCGTGGCTATCTATTTGATCGCTGCTGTTATGTATCCGGAAGAAATGAGCGAGGACTTTGATTTTAAAAAGTACTTTCAGGACAATAGGGTCTGGCTATTTAGCCTTATCCTGGTTGTTGCCCTGATGGACTGGGCCGATACCTATGCAAAGCATGTTACGGGTGTCAGAGAAATCTCCTGGGTTTATCTTTCGTATGCACCTGTCATGACCCTGCTATTGCTATTATGCTTGGTGACAAGAAACCTAAAGGTGATCACCTATAGTGGATTGATCTGGATGCTAATGGGACTTTATTACAACGCCCTGGAGATCAAACAATTGGGAGGATCGACCATGCCTTGATCCATAGGGTATGTGAACACTTTTCAATGAAATGGAATCAGCATGTCTTACTTTTAGTTGAGTTGTATTCCAATTTCTGAGTTCCTTTTTGATTGTTTTACTCTTCCGTTTTTAATGCATTCTATACCTCTGAAGGGTGGCCCCCGGAAACTGATACAATTCAACTTTATGCGAGCGATTTCGGTGAACTTGTTCCTCTTTTTTTGATTTTTACTTAATTGAAATCAATCACAATCAAGATCCATGTATACCAGAAGGATATATTCAGCCATTGAAGTTGCAGCCTGGACCCGGTTTGACACCCTCCAATTCATAGGGATCATTACTGTATGGGTGGCTGCCTACTTTTTTCTTCCCCTGGACTGGCTCAAGATACCATGGACCCCATTGGCCCTGATCGGTACTGCGGTAGCCTTTGTGATTGGTTTTCAGAACAATTCTGTCTATGGCCGGATATGGGAATCAAGAAAGATCTGGGGAGGTATTGTCAATACATCAAGAACTCTTGGAATGTGGATCCAGGACATGATCGGCAATGAGCATGCTAATGAAAGTCTTAGTCCTGATCAAATAAAGGAAGAGGCGCGGAAGATCACTTACAGACATATCGCCTGGATGACAGCTCTACGCCATGCTATGAGGGCCCAGCGCCCTTGGGAGGTGACTCACCGGCATAAGACCAATCAGGAATGGCAATTGACACCTCCTGAAAGAGATGCCAGCCTTGAGGATGACCTGAAGCCCTACCTTTCAGCTGAGGATCTCAAGGATATTTTGTCCAAGGACAATAAACAAACCGCCATCTTATACCAACAATCCAGGCATATTCGCAGCCTCAAGGATAAGGGTCATATCTGGGAATTCTCCTTTCTTGAGTTGGAAGGAGTCTTGAAGGACCTGTTCACCCTCCAAGGACAATCCGAAAGGATCAAGAATTTCCCCTACCCCCGCCAATATGCAACCATCAACCACTTTTTTATGTGGATGCTTCTCCTATTTCTTCCTATGGCCATGGTGCCTCAATTTGCTGAGATCGGGGAAAGCCTGAAGGAGACTTACCCTACTGTTTCGAAGTACTTTGTCTGGCTGTCCATTCCGTTCTACACCGCTGTTGGATGGGTCTTCCATACCATGGAACGGATCGGGAGAACAGGAGAAAACCCTTTTGAAGGGACTTCCAATGATGTTCCCATTTCAACTATTGCCCGGGGTATAGAGATCGATCTCCGGCAGAATTTAGGCGAGAAAAAAGAGGAGATCCCCAAACAGTTTGAGGTTCAGCACCACGTCCAGTTTTGAATTAATAGGAAAATCGCCTCCCTATATAAACCCGGATCAACCAAAAAAACAGTACTAAAACAACCAGCAAGACCGGAACATTCAACGCCCCTGAGGTTCGAATCGCTTCAGGAAATACCTGGGGTTGGCCGAGAAACAGCGAACCAGATGCAATAAAGAGTGCCAGCACCATGCGCCATACATGTCTGGCGATACGTTGGCGCCCAATAAGTTTGCCCTTGATCAATACCCTTAGATCCAGGGCAAATGCCAAAGCGCTGATGATGGTATATACATAGAATGCCTCTACATATACCCCGTCAATTGCGGTTTTTCTACTTTGGTAGGCATCAATGGAAAGAAAAGTGAAGGCAATCAGAATCAAAGCTCCCGCAAGGGCGGATATTTTTTCTTTGGGACCTACTATCCCCTTCCTATTTGAGGCTGCAAACCTGGCCGTTAAAAGAAGGTAGATTGTAAACAGTCCAATGGCGGCGTTGATCTCCTCCTGAACCGAAAAAATCGCCAGAAGGCTTGCTGCCCCTGCCATCCCAATCATAGAAATGAAAAAGACCTTACCAATTAGAATATGCCATCTTCCCCCCTTTCTAGGAATAAGTGCTACGAAACCTGATAGGATCGCTATGGTTCCAAACAGAATGTGCACAGCCAGAACAATGGAATTCATTTGAGTTGTAAGCTTTCTCTCTTAGATGCAAATACGGGATAAACCGTTGCATCTAAAAAACTTCAAGCTTCAACTGGCTACTTCTTCGGGTTTAGGATCCCTGCATCCACCAAAACCTGGAAAGAATCCTCCATCGTTTCCTTGAGTGGCCTGAATTCCATTCCAAGCTCTGCTTTGACCTTAGAATTGTCTGCCTTCCATGGAACATTCACATTGTTCCGGATAAACCTCCTGGTGAAAAGTTTATTGGTCATTGGTCCTACCAACATCAAGAGCCATTTTGGAAGTGCCTTTTTAGGAAGGGGGTAGTTGTCTCCATACTTTTCCAGTAGCACCTTTCCCATTTCAAGAAAGTCGGTATTGTGCCCGCTTGTAATGTATCTTCCATGTGCTTCAGGTGTAAATCCAGCCTTGAAATGAGCAACAGCCAGATCCCTGACATCCACTAATCCTACACCCATCCTTGGGGCGCCCATTTTCAGATCTCCACCCCCCAACATCTTTAGAATATTCAGGCTTTCAGAGGTGGTGTTTTTGGGATTCATCGGTGGCCCAAAAACCCCAGGAGGGTTCATCACGACCAGATCCCAACGATCTTGCTCTTTGACCATTGTCCATGCCATTTTTTCTGCCTGAGTCTTGGAAAGCGAGTAGGGTTGATAATCCATTGAAGCAGTGGTATTCCAAACCTCTTCGGTTAGCTGACCTCCCGGTGCATTTACCGTGTCAATCGCGTCGGTATATATCGCAGCACAACTGCTGGTTACCACCACCCTTTTCACGGAGTCGACTTCATTTGCAGCATCAAGAACATTGGATGTTCCCTTGACCGCAGGATCGATCAGGTCCTTTTGCGGATCCTTTACATCAATGGTGAAGGGAGATGCGGTATGATAGACCAATTCGCATTCTTCCATGGCCTCTTTGTAGGAGCCGGGGGTCAATAGGTCGCCCTTGAAGAACTTGATAGTTCCGGAAGAACCTTCTGCCGCTTTGATCAAATGTTCGATCTTTTCGGTCTTTTCCGGGTTTCGAACTGCCGCATGTACAGTCAGTCCCTCGTCCAACAGCTTTTTCACAAGCCAGGAAGCAACATATCCGTTTGCTCCTGTAACCATTACCGGTTTTGATCTATCGATTGTTTTCATAGTACCCTTGTATTTACCCTTCAAAACAAGGGATTCCAATATTGGTTATTAAACACCAATTACAGAAAGGAAAACACAAAACCCCGATTGACTAGACCGCAGGTACTCTTTCCTGCTCAGAGTACGAAAGTATCTGGCCAAACAGCTCATCAAGGTGCTCCGTAGGCTCAGCGGAAAGTACCTCAAGTCTTTCGAACTCTGTTACCAGATGACCCATTTCATCTCCTGCTGCATTTATATGCATCATCATTGCTACTTCGGCGAATTTTGAACTAAAAACCTTGGAGAGGATCCCGCTTAGTATGACCGCAGGGAAAATGTAGAACAGGTTGAATTTGAAATTATAGCTTTTCAAATATCCTATGGATTTAAGGACTCGCCCAGCTTCCCTAACCGCCCGAATGTATTCTTTCAGAACCCTTTTGTTTTCTGCCAATTTGTAATTATCACCTGCCTTAATGATCGCTCCTGCCAGTGGAAGCACGAAAGCCAAATGGTATTTCAGCCAGCTATCGATGTGGTCCACAACCTTCACAGGGATCTCTGAGTCGACAAATAGTTTTCTGATCTTCTCCGTCCTGGTCCGCACCTTTCCATCTATTTCTCCGATGGTCATGGGCATTCTATCAGCACCGGGTTTTTCCCGGTCAACAAAATGAGCAACATGGTCTATTCTGCTTCCTCCACCGCCGGGGAATCCAAATAGGACCTTTTCTGTTGGAAGGTATTGAAGGTATTCATCGAATCCGATACCATTGTTTCCAAGAAATAGGAAGTTTTTGATGCCTTCTGCCCTTTTGAGCTCAGGCAAAAGCTTCAGAATGCTGTTTTTTCTCATTATGACCACAGCAAGATCAAAATCCTGATCTAAGGCTGAGCGGTCCATCACCTTTACAGGAGCAGAAAGCTGTTCTTGGGAGAATTCTTCAAGCAGTACCACACCACGCTCCCGGATGAATTCCTTTTGAGGACCCCTGGCCAAAAGGGTGACATCTTTATTTGCCCTATGGAGGCGGTAGGCATACAGCATGCCCAAGGGTCCAGCCCCGATGATCAAAGTTTTCATACCCCTGGATTTAATCCCTTTCTTTAAAAAATGGAATGATCAGCGTCATTAGTGCCAATGTTAGGAATCAGTCTGAGGACTGCTTCGAAAGTCCATGATTTCCATGAGTAATCCGAAGACCGACATCATTTTTTGAAAAGGGAAAAAAATTAGAAATTGGAGGAAACCTCTTTCTATTTATCGATGAATCCATTCAAAAAGTGACATCTTTTAAGGCTTTATTCCTAAGCTCTTTTTTCTATTGTCTCATTATTTCCTCCCTTTTTTCTAATAGGATTTTGGCTCAAGAATACCAGAATGATTCAATTGATATATTAGTAGGCATTCCTGAAGAAATGCCAAAGCCCAAATACGGCTGGAAAGAATTCAACATCTGGCTTGATGAAGAATCTGCAAAAGTTGCGAATCCCGATTCTGTTTTTGGGCCGGTATTTATTGAAATTTTGGTTGATAAGGAGGGAAATCTGACAGAAATAGAGGCCGTAAAGGGCTTGAATGCAGGATTGGATTCAAATGCTGTAGAAATAGTAAAAAGATCCCCCCAATGGGTGCCTGCTTTCCAAAGAGGTACACCCGTAAAGCATAGACTTACCTTCCCAGTATATTTTTTGGATTTAAGCCAGCAGGATGAAATCGAGCATGTGGTTTTTGCAATGAGCTCTGCGCCATCCCCAAAAGAAGGGTATAGAGAGTTTTATTCTTGGATAGAAGCCGAGTCTGCAAAAGTTGAGAATCATGATTCGGTTTATGGTAGGGTTTTTGTCCAATTCTTTGTGAACAAGAAGGGTTATTTAAAGGAATTAAAAGTAGTAAGGGGCCTTAATTCTGAACTCGATTCCAATGCAATTGCCATCTTAGGAAAGAGCCCACCATGGTTGCCTGGAATGCAAGGTGAGAATCCTGTTAAAGTTAGGATGACTATACCCGTAGACTTCAAGGATCCAAGATCTGAATCCAGTGAAGCAAGCAGAAAATCAAATCGGCATGGAAATAAAAAAAGTCGTAACTGACTGGTTCAAAAAATGGGATGAGGGTGATATTGAAAACCTCCCAATATCTGAGGATTTCAGCCATTCCAGCCCCTATGGAACCATCATGGGAAAAGAAGCCTATCTTGACTTGGTCAGGCCCAATAAGAGTAAATTCCTTGGCAATGTGATCACCCTGCAGGATGAGCTCTATAATGGTGACCGGGCAGCTGTTCGCTATCATTTGGAAAACAAGAATGAGGGCTTCTCAATGGTGGTTAGCGAATGGATCTATGCTGAAAGTGGACTGATCAAGACCATCCATGCTTATTACCAGGTTGGCGAGATACCGGAAGCACGAAAGTTGAAGTGATTGGTGATTAATGATTAAGGATCTGTTGTACGTCCCTGATATAGGTTGACCACTAACGTCAACTTTTCGTGAATGCAAACCTTAAAAAAGTTCGCTCTCCCCGAAAGTTTACTGATGCTTTTAAATGTGAAGTAGTAGCTGAGTTTGAATTCCGTAAACTCAGTGTAATTCAACTGGGAAATCTATACCAAATTGCTAACCAAGTCATTTACCGATGGATCTATAAATTCTCTACCTTTTCAAGTAAAGGGATTCAGAATTGCTGAGATGAAAGAAAGCACCTCAAAAAAGGCCAAGCAGTTGGAGGGAATGGTTGGGCAAAAACAGATCAAGATCGATTACCTGGAAAAGATGATGGAGATCGCTAAACAGGAGCTCAAAATTGACATCAAAAAAATCTTCGCCACCACCCCTTTCCCAAAACCTTAATAAGCCAAGTGAGATTTCATTGTTACTTTTATTGATGTCACGGCTAAATGATTTTGTGAGTTAATCTTTTTAGTAGAAACAAATAGCACGAAACCTCCTAGTATGAAAAATAGCTGCCTTGATTACCTAATCCTGGGTATTTCAATAATCCTTTTGGCCTCGGGATGTTCATCAACCTCAAAGATGAGTGGATCAAAGGACAAAATAACCTTAAACATCAGCAATGTTGTACCAAACCAAAACAAGAATAATCATGCCCTGGTGGTTCGGGTGTACAACAGCAATTATGAAAACATAAAATCGAAGAGGTATAATGCTGTAGCCGGACAAAGCCAGGTAAGCCTTTCAATTCAGAATTCAGAAAAGGTTCACATTGAAGCCTTTCAATTCAATACCAATGGAGATTCCATAATAGGAGCATCCATCTATTCAGGGATGATAAAACCTTCCATCTCGTTGGCTTTGGCTGAAGGTCATGGTGCTATTTCCGGGGCGCTAATTAATCCCCCTGACAATGCGGAAAGGTTGGTGATCCGGAGAGGAGAAAGAATATTGGGAATTTCCGAACTGGAAAAAAGGGATGGGCCGTCCCGATTCATTGTTAGCCATTTGCCTTTCGGACAATTTCAATGCTCGGTTCTGCTCTACGACAAATCAAGCCTGCTTCTCCAAAAGAAAACGTACATCGATCATTCAAAAGGACTTGGTGTGGCCACGGAGGTCATTATGGGAAATGCCGGTACTGAAGAAAGCATTCTTAGGTTGGGGTATCCAAACCACCTGGTCGACAAAAAGCCCAATGAACTCACCTACCTCAGAAGGGTTCAAATGCCGACTTCATATTCCTACAAATCTGAGCCTTCGAACATGGAAATTCCTGAATTTATTAATGCAAGGTTTCAGGTGATTTCTCCGGCTTATGAGGTGAAAGCAATTGACAGAAACAACGTTGTTCTGGATCACGTCGATTTCAATAGGCATTACGCTCGTTTGGTATTTCAGATCGACAGAGAAACCTTAAAAGCTTTTAAGTTTTACCCTGAGTTTGCTGGTTTTTCCTGGAATCCGTCCAATAATAAATGGGAGCCCGTTTTGTCCACCAGCTTTAATGAGAAAAGCGGCGAAATTTCGGTTTTTACAAGCCATTTAAGCACTTTTGTGCTGACCGCTCTACCCGCCTCAAGTAGCAATGTTCATGATTTTCCCCATTGCATTTCCTCCGATTTCCCCAGTGGAATTGAAGGAAGCGGAGGCACTCAATTCACCATAATAGAACCCTATTTCAAGTACTACCAGGATCGTAACTATTACATTGTTCCCCTGGCTCAATCAACGGAAAACACCCGAACCTTCAACGAATTGGGATTCCATCGAGCCATGGGAATTGCCACCTGCAATGGAGGAGGAGCTTGTGGGCCTGCAAATACCCACAAAACATACACTGGGGATGATTACATAGTCTTCAAGGCACACAGGGATTTGGATGTTTACCTGATGTACGATACCCGGGGTGGGGTTTCATACGATGATAAAAGCGGCGATGCGCCCTGGATCACGGCAGGTGGCTTCGTACCCACTGACTATTACCTTGAAACCACCGATGCAGTTGGACTATATGGGATTTATAAAAAAACCTACCTAAAAGACGATACCATAAGACTCCATGGAAATAGAAAAGGTGGGGCAGATTTGACTATCAACACCAACTATTGGGTGATCCTTAAGGAGGCAGGAAACCTTAGCCCTTCAGATGCTTCCTCCCTTTGCATTTCTGATCCTCCTACCGGTCCGACACCGGAAATAGAATCAGCCATAGCGATTGGTGGAGATCAGCAGGTAACCTTAACCTGGCAAAACCCAAGCTACCCTGAATTTCAGGGAGTGGTCATCAGAAAAGGAATTACAAACCCTCCCTTAACCATAGCGGAGGGAATAGAGCCGCAAGGCACTGTGGTGGATTCCAGAACCTATACTGACACCGATGTTGTCAATGGCACCACCTACTTCTATTCAATTTTTGCCCTGGATGAAAATTACAATTACGGAAATGCCTTTGTGGTAGAAGGGTATCCAGCGAATGACAGTGATAACGATGGATTGAGTGATGCCTATGAAGACAGTGCCCTGTATGGCAACAACTTAAAAACAGACAGGCTAAACCCGGATACAGATGGCGATGGTTGGAATGACTATCAGGAGGTGATCGGTGGATTTGATCCCACTGTTCCTTTCATTGCGCCTCATCCGGATTCGGTATTTGCTGGTGATGACATCACCATCTGTGAGGACAATATTGCTTTGAATGCAAGGCCTTACTCTGTCGGAGTAGGAAAATGGGAGGTGGTTCAGGGAAATTCAACAATATCATTTCCAAATAGCAACAATTGCCTGGTCCACAATTTGGATGTTGGGGTAAACACTCTTCGTTGGACGGTGACCAATGGGCCTTTCTCTCAATCCGACGATATTACCATCACGAAAGTGGTTTCAATTTCTCCGCAGTTCTCGTCGGGTGACACGTCCATCTGTGGAACGGAGCTCACCATTTCCGCGAACAACTCCGGATATCCCTCCTATTGGTTATTCAAGGATACTTCCACTATAGTGGACACCACTGCTAACATGGCAATCCTCACTTCTATATCATCGGGAACGCATTACCTGCTTTGGAATATTAAACATCCGGCCTGCCCCTTGGTAGTAGATTCCATTAGAATAACTGTTTCTGATCCAGGTGTGGCCGCATACGCCGGGGAGGACATTTACACCGACCAAAACAGCATCTTATTGAATGCGGCCTTACCACCTGAAACCATTGGACTTTGGGCAACAATTTCCGGGACAGCAACTGTAGATTCTATTTCTGACCCAAATAGTGCATTGAACTCATTCTTTGTGGGCTCCCATTCCTTTGAATGGACGTTGTTCAATGGGATATGCGGTATAAGCAGGGATACTGTTGATATTGTCTATGATAATATTCCCCCGATTATTAATGAGTTTAAACTTTCTCCAAACCATTCCAATGGATCCATCGCCACGACCCTTGAAATTGACGCCACCGATAATGTAGGAATAGGTACGTGGATTGTGAAGGAATTGCACAGGCAGTCCAATACCATAACCTTTTATACAACGCCCACCAAACCAGAATACTATACCATACAGCATGCTGAGGAAGGCAATTACAGGTTATTCCTTTCAGCTATTGATAAGGCAGGGAACAGACATGACTATGGGTCCTTTGTAAGCTTGACGGTTGATAACAGTATCCCCACCAAATTGACTGAAATACATGAGTCATCCAATTACATCCAAGAATTAAAAATATCGGGAAAGTATGTTGCCTGGACTGAAAATGAACCTCAGGGAAATTTGAATCTATTTGATGGGATTAGCAAGGTAAATGTATTGGCAGGAATGGGAATAAGAGTTATTAAAATCTATAATCTAAAAGGTAATGAGATTCTATTTACTGCAATGGATACTTCAACTTCGTCCAGCACCACTGAAAATCAAAACCTTTACTATTATAACGGTAGCAACATTGTTGGTTTAAAACAAGATTCAAGTAGGATTTTATCGAATGTAAACTGTTCAGGTACCCAAGCTGTGTGGTCTGAATTTTTAGATACCCTTAACATAAAGTGCTACTATTTTGATGGAAATACCGTAAGTGAACAAGATTGTAGAATAACGGAAAATATTCATGGTCGAAAGTTTTTGAGATCAGGAGTCCCTAAAGTATTGGCACCTTGGCATCTTGACTTGATTGATACAATTTATCAACTATCCAAGACTTTAGATTCTACAGGATATAATGGAATTATTTGGCGGGCTTCCAATCTCAATGTTACTAGAACAAGGTATTATGGGATTATTGGAAATAGCGGACCTAGTGGCCTGATAAAAAGGTCTGTTTGGAGGCTTGAGCCAGCTCCACGGGGAGATCATAATGTGATTGTAAGTATTAAGGGCGCCAAGCTGGGAATTACTGAATTTCCCCAAAGTGAAATTGAAAGCGGTCGGATTCTTGTTTCGAATACCGCAGCAACTTGGATTAGGGTTCCAACCATTGTAAAAAGTCTTCTCAGGGGTGAAACAGTTAGAGAAGGGGATAAAAAAACACTTGATTACAAAAAGCTAGGCTCCGATTCCTACATTGTTATTGACACAATTGGGAGGAATAAGTGTTGGCACTCCATTTCAGGAAATAACATCGCTTATTCCAAAGGAAAAAACTTAGACCACAGTATATATTTTTTTAATGGAAAGGATAGCTACAGGATTACCAATGACATAGGTCCTAGATTTAATGTGAAGCTAGATATTTCCGGAAATAATGTTGTTTGGGCCAAGACCGAAGTGATTGATCTGCCTGGAGGTGGGACAATTGCAAAATATAAGATCATTCTTGCCACCCCTCCATGATTTAAATTCCATTTCAGGTCCTCATCAAACCAAAAGATACCTCCAATGATTCTCGTCCTCAGGTACCAAGGCTCGAGTGCATGAATAGCTGAAATGGCAGAAGGGAGGGTGTTAGGGATTTCCGACCAATCTTGAATTCGTAACTTAATGTGGAAAAGACTAATACCCTTATCTCGTTGGCAGACAATCATCAAGCCTTGCCAGCCGCGGCCAACCATTAAGAAAAATCTAGGGGTATTTGTTTCTGGTGCGAAGTGGTTGAAAAATCAAATCGAAAGCAATGAGTACACAAGCAAAAGTGAATTGATTAACGATTTGATAAGACAAGCCCGAAAACAACAAAAACAGATAGATTGGATTCGATTGAAGCTTGAATCTGCAGAAAAAAGTGGCAAAAAGCTGTCCTAAACATTGGGGGATCTACAGCGAATGGATCTATGCTGAGAATGGACTGATCAAGACCATCCATACTTATTACCAGGTCGAGGAGATCCCGGAAGAACGAAAGCTAAAATGATTGGTGATTATAAATTATTGATTATTGATTATTGATTATTGATTATTGATTCCTTTTTCCCCTGAGAATTTTTACCCCTGATTCCCAATCTCTCTGGATCATTTCGAAACCGGTTTAGCTACTAACGAAAAGCGAACTCTTCATCATAGATCAGGTTTTTCCTAACTCCTATTGATATGAGTTGGGACCTTAGATTTCCTTTCATGGCTTCCGGGCCACAGATAAGGAAGGCTTTTTTACCCAGCTCATCTATGCCTAGGTCTTTTGCTGTTATTCTCCCTGATTTTCCGGTGTTCCACAAGGTGAACGAAAACCTTGGATCATGCTCCATCTTTTCCTCGAATTCCTCTTTATAAGGCACGGTTTGCTCACCCTTCATGCACCAAAATAAATGGACCCTATTGGGGTATTTGTCCTTGGCGAGAGAGAGGAATGGAGTGATCCCGATACCTCCGGCAAGCCATACCTGATCCTTTTCCTTGATATAACTTGAAGAGAAATGTCCATAAGGACCCTCAACCTTCACAATGTCCCCTACCCGAATTGCTCCCTTGATTTTGTTAGTGAAATCGCCCAAGCCCTTAATTGAAACCCTGATCCCTTCTTGGGATGGATGACTGGATATAGTAAAAGGATGTTTTTCTCTTTTGTTGAAGTCAGGGAATTTGAAAAATGCAAATTGGCCTGCCAGAAATTCCATTCCCTCTCTTAAAGGGATCATCTCTATTTCGGTGATTCCGGCTCCTACATCGCCGACCTTTTCTACTCTATATTCGTATTCCTTATTAAAATATTTGAAT
>JANQSY010000016.1 GCA_028279065.1 Cytophagales bacterium | reverse complement strand
GGAAGGATATAAGGACGATAAATCTTAGCCTGCAATTCTACCATGTTTTTGAATATGGAAAGTTTTCCCTAAGAGCTCCGTTTTTGATGACACAGTTCCAAAGGAAAAGTGCTGGATCCGTGATCGGAGGTGCTAGTTTTTCATTGTTTATTATGGACTCGGATTCTTCGATTATTCCAATGGAATTGGAGGGGAATTTTGGGCAGGAACTTAGGCTCACTGATCTGAACTTCATGGGGGTCTCCACAAATTGGGGCTATATACATACCTTCTCCCATAAAAGGTTCTTTCTTACTCTTAGTGCGCTTCCGGGGATCACCCTTAATGCAGGTGATTATTTTGTTGATAATAGGCAATTCATTGCGCCCCACATCTCTTTTTCTTTCAAGACCATGAACGCACTTGGATATAACAGCAGAAGGTTTTTTACAGGTGTTCGTTTTCTTTCTGATGTTTTAACCGTAAGAACCGATCCAAAAATGAGCATTTTGATCAGCAGAAGCCGATTGAAGTTCTATGTGGGATGGCGGTTTAAGAATAAAAAGAAGGGGAGTCAATAATCCTAGTAAAGGGACACTTTCATAAGCGTATCAGACCGGATCAAAAAGCTTGATTCTGCAAAATCAGGTGGCCCGAATTTACCTCTTGCATTGTTGGAGAAACCATATGGTTCTTTTGGTATGCCCATCCAATTTTTATCAAAAATCCCATTGCCATTGACATCCTGATATGCGCTAAATGCATAATTCCCGACGGGCAGCATTACGGAGACTTCATCTTCGCCTTGACCAAGATCCAAGGACAGGGATTTGAACTTCTTATCGCTAAGGAATTCTCCTTTCTTATCGTAGATAGCAACATATACCTTCCCTGACGCCTTGTTTGATTCGAATTTTAATCGAAGGTTTTTTTCCTGACCCAAAGCTTTGAAAGGGGTAAAAAAAGCCATTCCGAGGAAGAAGATGAGCACTTTTGGTTTTACAGGTTTCATTGAGTCAAAGATATTCAGCCGGATTCCAATCAAAAGAAAACCAACCAGGGTATAAATCTCGAGTCGGGCAAAGATCATGGAACATTTTTTATCTTTCCATCATTGTCGAATCTAAACTTAAAACTATGCGCAAAATTCTACTGATGGTTCTATTGCTGCTTCCTCTCTCTGAGGTACTTGCCCAATATAAACCACAAAGCGGTAGTTCGATCATTCAATTGGGCTATGCTGGATTACAACCGAAGGACATCGACGTGGACCTGACTGGTGTGGGAGTCAATTTCACCTATGAGCACCTGAACCTACAAAAGTTTTTGGCCTATGGCTTTTCAATTTCTTATCTGGAAGGCTCTGGATCAAATAGTACAGGAAATTTTAAATATCATACCTGGCCAATCACTTTTGCTATGAAGGGGTTTATCGGTGGGGATAAGGCCCGGGCCTATGTCCGAGGCCAGATTGGGATACAATCCAGTACAGCTCAGGCAGAGACCACAATTGTTACATCAAAGATCTGGAGTACCGGTTTCACAGGAGGGGGGGGAATAGGTATAAACTACCTATTGAATGAAAGGATCTTCCTAAACCTTGAATACAATGCTAATTGGATCGAATCGGATTTCTATGACAGTGAGTTGATCCATCTAATTACTCTGGGCATAGGGATCCAGGAAAAATAGAGTGTAATCTTTAATCTAATTTAGCAGGAAAGCTGTTTCCGGTTTGGAGTAGCTTTGCCCTTAAATTACCCATTATGACGATTCTAAATAAAGGAGCCATCCTTCTTACCCTTATACTTCTTGTTTTTGTTGGATGCACAGAGGATGATGAATTAAATCCTACTTCGAATTATACGGTTGAATATCAAAATCAAACACTTCAGGGAAAGATCAATGGAGTCGATTGGATTGCGGTAAGTGGTACCGCTACAAGTAGTGGTCTGGGCGTGGACACATTTAGCCATTTGCTTTCAATAGTTGATACTACTGTTGATACCCTATGTTTTGTATCTGGAGGTGCTTCACGATCCAGAGTCCTTTTCGGCTATCAGGATGAAAACCAAATTGTTGTGCCAGGAGAAAAGACTTTAAAGTTGGATTTTGGAAGTACAACTGAGAATTTCACTGTTACCCTTGTTTTTCAAGATGACCAGGGAACCCCACAGAACCTAATTGCCACTAAGGGGGCATATGAAATATTGTCTGTGGATACTGTCAGTAGAATGATTACTGGTAGGATGGATGTCAAGTATGATGACAATTCATTTGTGAATGGGAATTTCACAATTAGGTACTGCAATTGGGACTAAAGAGGCCCAATTAATTGTATAATTTTATTCGAACTGATTTTATCATGAAACTTCAAAACCTTTTTTACTTGCTGGTTGCGGCCACTGTTTTTGTTTATTCCTGTAGCGACGATGATGAGGTTGACCCGCAAGAATTCCAAGTGAATTTCAAAGACCATGGTCTTCAAGGGGAGATCAATGATTCATCCTTCTTTTATTTGGACGGATTTGTTACCTCCAAGGCTGGAAGTGGGGGAGTACTTCATGTGTTTGAGATCCTTGATACCCTGGTTGACACCGTGAATTGTATTTCGGTTGTTGATACTATCAGGAAGATTAAATTCAGTTATACCGATAATAATACCCTTGTTGTAGCAGGACGGACCAACCTGTTTTTCGCACCGGGAGCCTCCCCGAGTGACATTGTTACAGTTAGGTTCTTTTATTATGATGAAGATACTGTGAGCCAGACCGTTGTGGTTTCCCAAGGGGCTTATGAAATCCTGAATGTTGACACTGCCTTAAATATTATAGAGGGACGGATGCACGTCAAGGAGGATGGAAAAAATCAGATGAACGGAAACTTCACATTAAGGTATTGTTCCTACTGATATTAAAAGGATCGAATCACGAACCCGGATGAGCGTCCGGGTTTTTTTGTGCAAAAAATTGCCAAAGCCTACATGGTGTAAGAAAAGGAGTTTTTGTTAAGAATATTCATGACCGATGGCCAAGACTGCTCGGATATATTTGAGTCAAAAAACACTCTATGCCTTCAAAGAAAATTCTTTACTACTCATTCACAGGGCTTTTCTCCGTACTTGCCCTTTCGGCCTCAGGATTTTGGTTAATAAACTATAATTGGGCTACCGATTGGTTTCTAAAAATGGGAATTCATCCGGTGTTGGTTTATCCAATCGCTATGTTCCAGGTTCTGGGTGTGATCCTTTTGTGGTCAAAGATCCAGTTTGCTGCAATAAAATGGGTTTACATTGCCTTTGCGGGAATATTCGTTTTTGCAACCCTATCTCACTTAATTGGTGGAGATGGACTCGCAGTAATTCCCATTTTTATGGGTTTCATCCTTTTCTTATCATATAAATTCAGAACAGGATTTTCTATGCTTGAATATAGCGTCAAGGTTCAGGAAGAGGAACCTTGGGATAAATCGGAATAGATAGATCAATAAACTCTATTTTTGCCATCCATGAAGGATGCTGCCCTCAATCCGGTACATTTTGACCATAGGAAAGAAGCCGAGTTTTTTAAGACCCTGAAGAAAAGGGTCAACGGGTTTTTCTCTGATAATGAGATCTCCAAATACGGAAATACCCAAATGTATCTTAAAACCGCCGGTATACTCTCGATTTACCTGGTCCCCTATTTCTTAATGGTATCGGGAGTCGTAACGGGACCGGTTCCCTTGCTTTTTCTGCTTTGGGTGATTATGGGTTTTGGAATGGCAGGGATAGGCTGCTCCATTATGCACGATGCCAATCACGGGGCATATTCCAATAGTAGGTTGGTAAATAAGATCATGGGCCATACCGTAAACCTAATAGGAGGCAGTGCCATAAACTGGAAGATCCAACACAACGTACTTCACCATACCTATACCAATATCGAAGGAATGGATGAGGATATTGATCCTGGGCCTTTAATGCGTCTTTCTCCTCACAAAAAATGGCTGCCTGCTCATAAGTATCAGCATATTTATGGCTGGTTCCTTTATGGTTTAATGACCTTTCTTTGGCTCACAACAAAGGATTACCGTCAGCTTTTCAGGTACAAATCTAAGGGCTTGTTGAAAGGGCAGAAGGTTAAATTAGCAAGCCAACTATTGCGATTGATCCTGGGAAAGATCTTCTATTATATCATATTCCTTGTGATTCCAATAGTCACATTACCTATTCCCTGGTGGCTTACGGTATTGTTTTTCGTTGCGATGCACTTTACCACCGGCCTTTTATTCGGATGCATTTTTCAAACGGCGCATGTCATGCCTCCATCGGAATACCCTTTGCCAAATGACTCAGGGCAAATGGATCAAAATTGGGCTATCCATCAGATGATGACCACCCAGAACTATAGTCCATCAAGCAGGATATTTGCCTGGTATATAGGTGGTTTGAATTACCAGGTAGAGCACCATCTTTTTCCCAGCATTTGCCATGTCCATTATCCCAAAATTGCTGGTATTGTGCGGGAAACAGCCGGAGAGTTTGGGGTGCCTTATCGATCGACTAAGAACTTCCTGCTTGCCCTGTATGAGCACGGAAAGATGTTAAAAATGCTGGGGCAAAGGCCCATACCCGTAGCTGCCTAATTTTTATCCTTTCCCATAGCAATGGAGTAATCATCCGGTGTTCCGGTGATCTTGATGTTCAGATACCTTGTTCTTTTTCCTTCTTCCTGATATTCGATCTCGTCCACCTGGTCCTCCGAAATATCCTGATCCTTCTTGAACAGCTTTTGAAAACCGGCTTTTGTGACCATCTTCCAAGGGATCCTCATATAATACTCCATGTTCAAATCCAGGTCCTGCTTTCCTGAAACTTCAATAAATCCGAGTGAGGAATTGATGGTCATGTTTGGAATATACATTACTCCCTTTTCCATCTTGACACTGTTTTGCAAGGTATCGAAAAGAACTTTGGCCAGATTCTTATCCTTGAAGTAATCCGAAAGTGCATCAAGTGCAGTATACTTTTCTAACCTTCCATCCACTATCCTTACCTTCATTTCAATGTCGCTTTCATCAATCTTGGGGACCATATTGGGGTACAACCACAGGGTTCCGTTTACCTCTCCACTTAACCTTCCGTTTACGTTTTCAGAGACAAGATGATCCTGTCCCAGATTTTCAAATCTTAGTAATAACTGGTCCAGGTCCAGATCCTGTATCTTCATATGCGGAACAAAGAAAATATGCTTTGGGTTAGCTCCGTTGAAAGATCCGTTCATATCTATTCTACCACCAACGATCTCAAGGGCTACTGTATCAAGGAACAATGTTTGATTTGATTTGGTCCTGAACCTGCATAAGAAGTTATCAATGCTCTTTTTCTGATAGTGCATGTGATCGATCTTAAAGTCAAAACTCATGTTTGGGAAAGGGATCTGATAAATACTCCAAGCTTCTTCGTGTGCCTGGGTATTTGAAACACCAGTTGGAGGTGGAGGGTTATACCTCATCAGTTGATCAAAATTGATGTAGATCGAAGTAAAATTCAGGTGATTTGGAATGGTTCTATCAGATTCATCCTCTCCGAGGTAGTAGGTCATATCAGCTACAAACTGACTGTTTCCCATTTTTCCACGGAAATTGGTCAATTTGAATTCATCATTGGCGATCTGCATCCTTCCACCTAATCTTTCGAGCCGAATGGGGTGAATCTTCATGCTTGCCCTTATATAATCAACGAAAATATCAGTGGATACCAGTTCCTTGTCATACTTTAACCTAGCATTCCCCTTGAATTTAAAGTCCTTGAATTCCTCGTGTCTGTATTCTTCGGGCACATAATTCACACCGTCGTAGGTGAAGAGGTTACTGAATTTGACTGAACTGGACTCGATAAAAAAGAGAATATTGGTTTTCCCTTTCTTTTCCTCTTCAAACCATAGGTTATAATTCTGGCATATTCCTGCTGATTTGAAATCACTTGAATCGATCATTCCAGTTAATCCGGTATATCTCATGGAGTTTTCTTCAATCTTGACCTCAGCTTTAAAGCCGTGAAGGGTATGGGGATAGTTCT
The DNA here is from genome assembly GCA_028279065.1 of Cytophagales bacterium. Classification (GTDB taxonomy): domain Bacteria; phylum Bacteroidota; class Bacteroidia; order Cytophagales; family CCMP332; genus JANQHS01. Next base: position 31,731 of record JANQSY010000016.1, on the reverse strand, counting down.
TAAACTTGGCATAAAGGTTCTCAATTGAAAAATCCCCCAAAGGAAGATTCTCAGCTTCGGTAACAGCCTTTGCACTGGTTACAAACTTCATTTTCAGGTCAAAGTTTTCTATCTGCTCATCCACTCCGGGAGTCGTATCAGAGCTGGTGGTTAATTCGGTTATATCAAGAAATTTTGATTTCAGATGCATTCGTGCAGTAACAGGGATATCAGTGTGATGAAGAATTGAAGGAAGGTCAGAGATGCTGGCTGTCATCTGAAGGTCCGAATTACCCACTTTGACATTAAAATGGTCGATCTGAGCTTTGTTTCCCTCCATGGTTGCTCTGAGGTCAATATCATCTACCCTGAGGTGATAATCAGGCGACTTGAAGGTCAGGTTATTGATATCGAGTTCTGTAAAATAGGATTGGTTAAACTTTTCAAGACTCTTTTCCGGGGTATCCAGGTCGATGATATCTCTAAAATTCATAGTCAGGTTCACATCCCCATCCAGGTCTTCAAGGTCCTCTATGTTTAAGAATGCAGCTAAAAATTCAAGGTCAAAATTCGAGGCGATCTTCATGTCGATCTCGGGTGATAGGAAGTTTTTGACCTTAAGGTGTCCCTTGAAGGTGCCCGCTTCAGGCCGCGCGCTGAAATCGAAAAGGGAGAATTCCATGGTGCTTAGATCCCTGGCTTCACCATTGGTGAAATGGCCTTTGAAAAAGAGCTCATCAAGTATGGTTTCATTTGAATTGTTCTTAAAAAAAGCCTCTTCACAGCCAAATTCGGCCATTACGTAGGGGGTATTCCCATTAGCGGTTTTCCCCTTTAACACGGCTTCAAAGTAGATTTTTCCCGCGTTATCATATTTCCTCAGGGTTTTAGCCAGATCATCCGGAGCAAAGGCAATTAAAAGGTCAAAATTTGGTTTAGTGCCTGTTATTGAAAGATCGAGGTCAAGGTCATTATCCAGATCTACTTTGCCTGCAAGTCCAAAGTCTCCATGCTCAAGGCTAAATTCAGAAGGCTTGACAACGATCACTTGCTCATCCTCAATGTAATCCATCTCAATTTTGGTAGTGAAATTCTTGTTTACCATGAATGTGGGCTTGCCCTCCTGGATAACATCCAATACGAACTGACTATTCAGACTGAACTTCATGTGATTGGGTTCAGCGTGAAAAAATGAGTTTGCCTGATCTACATTTGCCATTGCATGAAGACTGTTTTCCTCGTTGAAGTAGGAGAATTCAACATGCAATAGGTCAATTGAATGGATTTTGAAGGCTAAAGCCTCGCTTTGGGAGGTGTCTTCCTTGATGGGAAGGAAGGCCCTTGCTATGTTAAGGTCACCCAGGGTATCCTGAATAATTGAAATGGAACCGCCTTTTAGTTCGATATCCTTTACCTCGTATTTCCCGTCAAGAATTGTCCAGAGATCAAATCCCAGGTAGCATTCTTTAATATATGCTACAGAATCGTTGCTACTTTTGGATTCATGGATCACGAGGTCATCCAGTTCGATGGAGATATGTGGAAATTTTTCAAATGGCGATATATGTGAGTCCCGGAATTCGATTCTTCCTTGTAGAGTTTCATTGAAGTTTTTTAGCTGGCCCTGCACAATAGCATCCTGATTTTGATAGATCACAAATAGGGTGATGCAAAAGAGGAGCGGGGGAAGGAGGATTATCCCCAGAATAATCAGTACCCAGGTTCTTTTTCTAAGCGCCATAGCTGAGATAGATTTAAACTAATGCTAGCAATGCTTGGGCCAAAACTAGCTTTCATTTTTATCAAATGCATCCTATCAAAATTATTTTTGGATGAAGGATTCTTCCAATTTAAGGTTACATTTATAAGTTGTTTTAATCCGATCCAAGAAGCGGTTTTTGAATAGTTCAAAGTTGGCTAGCCTACCACCTACCATTCGCCTTCTCTTCCCATTTCTTTTACTTGGGATTTTGATTTTTTTTCCCGCAAAAACTGTGAATGGCCAACAGCGGTTGACCTTCGACAGCCTTTTTACAACAGAAACCGGCATAAGCGGTAAGTCCAAGTTCGGCTATTATTTAAAAAATGGAGAGAAAGTCCGGGATGGACAATTTGAATTCAGCTCCGAACAAAAGGAAAGCGAAGATGAAACGCTGCGGCGTGCATATTACTGGAAGGGCCAGTTCAAGGATGGACTAAAAACAGGGACATGGATATATGAGGAAGACCTTAATAAGGCCATGATCCATAGTATTCAAAAGGGGGGCATGACCTATGCTCTTCTTACCACTGAGAATTCATTGAAACTGAATTATAAGGATGGATTTCCTGATGGCCCTGTGGAACTTAAATCCTCACGATACCGAAATGGAAAATGGGAAAAGGACCTCGAGGTATTTAAGGCTTCTTTTCAGGATAAAAGGATTCAAGGGAGTTTTAATTATTCCAGGAATGGAGACTCTGGGGAGGAGATCTCGATCAATGGGGAAACGGTAAATGGGTTTTTTGATGGAACATGGCTGATCCATCACCCAAGGGATTCTATCTGGGAGGAAAGAGAGTACAGATCAGGGGTGTTGATCTCACTCGTCAAGACCTTGAATGATGATACCTTGCTAAGTCTCGGATTTCCCCTAAGTCCGAGATTAACAAAAGAGATCGATGACGGTGCATCAGGATTCAAGCTTGTCGATCACCCCGTGAGCCTTGCATTCAGTGATGGCTACCCTTCAAGTTCTAAGTATATGGCCTCCCAGGAAACCGCCAATAGATTTATTCAGGAAGTTCTGGACAAGGTCTTCCAATACGATCAAAGCCTGGAATACCAATTCGGTCTGCCTATAGGTGCTACAAGGGGGATATACGAGTTATCTACTGAAGAAGAGGAAGCCATTGTTTCATGGAAAGAGGAGGAGGAATTCTTGAAGGAAAAGGTGGATGATTTTAAAGGATTGAGTCTGGGTAACCTTGAATTCCTTAACGACACCATACTCCATGGAATTCATCTTTGGACAAAAAGGCAGGACCCGATAATGGAAAAAATTATATCCTGGTCCAAAATCTCGCAAGGCCATGGGGTCATCTACTATTATCGAGAAGGCCTGCTGGTTGACCACGCGGAAAAGATACTTTCCGCAGATAACATCTTTATCAGCGGAAGAAATCGGCTGATCCATTACGATAAAGGGGTTGGAGAAGGAAAACGCAACTTCTTGATCTACGTCTCTGAAAACCTAAAGCGGAGGAATCATTTTGCCGACTCCCTTTACAAGGTGGCTCTAAAGGAATTGGATGCTCACCAGTATGCAAAGCAACTTTTTGACCTGAATGAAAGCATAAAGCAGGAGCGGCACCTGGAAGACTCCCTGTACAGTGAATTACCTACTACCCTCAGCCTTGGTCAGACCCTTGAGCAAACCAATAATTTCTTTTTTGAGAAGACTTTCCCAGCCCAATATGAGATCTTCATTGGGGCCAAGGACGCCCAAAGACAGATGGATATTGGTTTCAAGATCATCACGGAGTTGAAAAAACTTGATGAGCTGCTGTTCCTTGCAAAGGAGATCGAAAATATGATGCCTGTCCTGGATAGTGTTTATACCGAGTATCTCTTTGATCCATTCACCTATACCGATAAGGTTCCAAACCGGGTAAAGAAAAAGCTCTACGAGCCAGTGATAAATGAAATGATCCCTCAAGGGATTCAGTTGGCAAAGGAGCAGTATGAGGATCCTTTTAAGGTTTTTAACCAGCTAAATGATGTGAGATCCGTCCAGATAAGGCTTTTAAAATTAAGATACGCGAACACCCAAAAGCTTGAGAAGAAAATGAAGCACGCAAAAAGCTTTGACGCAAAATGGACATTGATCATGGAGGAATGACTTGAAAAGCATTTTTACCATATCGATCATTTTCATCTTTCTGGGTTGCCAGAAGCAACCCGCCTTCGCCGGAGATGGCTCGGATTCCAAAGAGATAACTACCACTACCGGGCTATGGCTTGGTCTTTATACCAAGTATCGTTTTAGTCGAAAAGTGTTCTATTATGGTGAGTACCATTTTAGGAGGAGAAACGACTTTGTTAGTGATATGGCCCAGATCTATCTAAGATTTGGGGCATTATACCTGGTAAATAATAAAATCTCATTGACCCTTGGGATCGTTACGCCTTTCTATTGGGCCCCGGATCAGGATGCTGAAAATATTGACAAGGTGGTAAACCAATTCCGGTTTTGGGAGCAGATACTTTTAGTCCAGCCCTTAGGAAGAACAAAATTGTATCACCAATACAGGTTTGAACAACGGTGGAAAAGAGATTATGAAAAAGGGTCCTCCTTTTTCCTTGATTTCAGGTTCAGGTACAAGATCTCAATGTATTACCCTCTGAATAATCATCATTTCGTGCCAGGCACTGTGTTCATGTCTCCATATGCCGAGGTTTTTTTTCAGGCTGGTCCAAAGGTGAAGTATAACTACTTCGAAGATTTTCGATTTTTCATGGGTGTGGGTTACATCTTAAATAAAAATTTCCAGTTTCAGGCTGGTCCAATGTTTACTTTCCGGCATGCCGGATCCCCAACGACTTATGAATTAAGGTTCATTCCAAGGATCTCGGTTTACCATACATTTGATTTTTTCAATCATAAGAAAGAGAAAGCCCTTGAAAGATCAATGATCCTTGAGGATGAGTTTTGATCACCCGGTAGATCGCCGAATGAGTTGGTCCTTCAATTGAATTAGTTCAGGATCATTTGGGTTTGTGCCCAGGCCCAGATCGATGACCTCTATTGCTTCCTGTATCCTGTTAAGATCAATAAAGATCAGTGAGAGGTTCAAATAGGCCTTTAAATTGCCCGGATCAAGTTTGATGGCTTTTTTCATATCCCGAATAGATTGCTCTAGATCCTCCATTTCATGGTATAACAGCCCTCTCAAATAATAACCCCTTGAATATTCCGGCTCCTGAATCAACAAAAGGTTAAGTGTGTGAAGAGCATCTTGATTTTTTCCGGAAAGGCTAAATGCGCTTGCCAAATTGGAATAAACAGGGATAAGCATTGAGTCCATCTTCAACGCCATCCTATACTCTCTGATTGCTCCGGAAAGGTCCCGGGTCTGCAGGTAATAATCACCAAGGTTTAACCTTCCGACGGCAAAATCAGAATTAGCTTGAAGCATATTCTCCCATTCATTTCTGGCCCTTTGGAAGGCTTCCCTGTGTTCCGGCTGTATCATTTCGATATTCTGATCCCCAACCAGTTGGGCAACTGAGATCCTGACCATCAGGTTTTTGTCATTAACCATTTCCATGGCAATCCGCAACCTTTCTTCATACCGAAATCCATTAAAGTAATCGACTGCCTTACAGCGCACCAGGGGAGAAGGGTCTTTAAGGCACTCCAGAACTTCCCTAACTTCAGTTGCATTTCTTCCAGGAGGTATGTTCTCAATAATACTGGCCCTGGTGATGAAAGGAAGGCTGTCGTCCCTTAAAAATTCAATGATCTTTTCGGATTCTGAATTATTCAGAACCTGCCCCTGCGAAGCTAATAGCGCATCCGATTGATCGGTTTTCCTTTCCGGCCCATACCATTCAACAACTAATTTTGATGCCCATTTTGGAGACTTTTCCTTATGGCAATTGTTACAAGCGTTTGGCGTGCCATTCAGTACGGATTGATCCGGCCTGGGGACTCTAAAGCTATGATCTCTCCTGAAGTCGTTTCCCATATAGGTTTTACCAGTCATATGACAGTTAATGCATTTCGATGCCTCCGTTTGCATCTTATGAAAGTGATGGGATTCGAGGCCATACGATTGATCATGACATTGAAAACAAAGGTCGTTTCCGATGGCGACCAGTTTCAGACTATGGGGATTATGACAATCTGAACATTTTACGCCCTCTGAATACATCTTGCTTTGAAGAAAGGACCCAAAAACATAATCCTCTTCGTCTATCTGGCCGTCGGGATGATAAAAATCTGTGTTCAAGGTTTGAAGCTTGAATTGTTGGTCAAACGGAGGCCCAATTTCCATTTTAGAAGTCAGATTTGTTCTTCTGGAATGACAGGGAGCACACTGATTAATCTGGGAATTTTGAGATCTTCCCATGGTCTTAATGAAATTGTCCCCGGATTGAGAATCATTTGAAGGATCATAATCCTTTGCCCAATCAACATGGTGCCCACCTTTTCCATGGCAGGCTTCGCATCCAATATTTATCTCGCTGAAACTTGTGCTAAAGGCATCTGTCCCGGGGTCATAGTTTTTTTGGAGATCAGTTGAGTGGCATTCTGCGCACATGGTGTTCCACCTTTGGCCCTCTCTTGTCCAGTGAAGCCAATCGTTTTGTTCGATCCTCCTTCCTGCATATTGATGAAACCATAGATGCTTCTCAGTATCCCAACTTGCTCTCAGGACCTGAAATTTTCCATTTGGGAATTCGACAAGGTATTGTTGTAAAGGACTTACCCCAAATGTAAAAGCGATCTCATAGGAAACGGTGTTTTGATCCAGATCCGCTATATCCACCCAATAGGTCTCACTTTCTTTTCTGAATGTGTAACTCACCCCATCAGCCTTGAATCCGGCATTATCGAAATCCCCAAGGACATGTGTTTGATCAGCTTGCTTCATAGCCCAATCATGGTGGGATCCTTTCCAATCATTGAATTGCGCCTTATGGCAACTTTGGCACTTCGTGGTCCCTACATAGGAATTGGGGGGGAGGGTTTTTGAATCGGTATTATCCTTTGTCTCATTGCAAGAGTAAAAGCCGATTAAGCCTAACCAAGCCAACAAGAAAGCCGGAAGCAATCGGTATACCTTCATTGAGAAAAAATATATGAAATTTTATGTTTCAACCTTCCTGACTGGTTTTTGACAATACTCATACAATACCTAAAATTACATAGGCAAATTCTTTTACCTCCGCCAATGACTGCCTTGCTTAGATTCTTTTTTCTCTTTTCAATTTTGATATGGTCGATTTCAGCATTGGCGCAGGTTCCAGCATTTAGGATACATACCTATACACCTGCGGAAATCGGATTCATTGGGAATACCTATTCAGGGGATGTCCACCCTAATGGGATGATCTATTTTGCAAATGGAGACGGATTATTGGAATATGATGGGGTTCGCTGGACAAATATCTCTCCAGCTGGATACAATAAGGTCTTGTCGGTTTTTGTCGCTTCCGATGGCCTGATCTATATCGGTGGAATGAATAACTTCGGGTACCTGGTCCCCGATGAGGATTACAGATATGAATATGTCTCGCTCAGGGAAAAACTTGATTCGAGTTACAATCAACTTGAAATATGGCAAATCATTGAATTTCAGGAAGATATTTACTTTCAAGGCTATGAACAGATCCTAAGGTGGAATGGCAAAGAGTTTTCCATTATCGACTTTCCTGATGCATATATTTTTGCGGAAAAAGACAGGGTATTCGCTTCCAATTTCTCAGGAGATTTTGTGGAAATCAAAGGTGATTCAATACTCCCTGCCAAGGACAAACTCGACTTGAGGAATGACGCCGTTTATTCGATTGACCAGTTGAATGAGGATCAATATCTACTCCTAACAGCGGAAAGCGGAATTTTTCTTTATACCGCATCTACACGGGAGATTTCTAAATGGGAGAGGGAAGTGGCTTCGTATTTAGAGAGCCCGGGGCTATACCATTCAATAAAGATGTCAGACGGTACCCTTGTTGCTACAACCTGGCAACATGGAGTGGTTTTTTTCGACACTACCGGAAGGGTTTTGAAAGAGCTTGAATTGGAGCTTGGAATTGAAAAGGGGGGGCTAAGGGAGCTTTTTCAGGATCCAAGAGGTGATATCTGGCTTTGTTCCGATTTTGGGATAGTCAAAATTGAATTCTATGATTACCGGGACCAACAGATTCCTGAACCGGTATTTAGAAAGGTGTTTGCAGAAGGAGTTTCATTTCATCCAACCCAGGGAGAGACCATAGTCATAAGGCGTCGTCCTGAATTACTAACCTTCCAGTTCGCTTGTCCAGGGTTTTCCTCACACGAACTTGAGTTTTCCTACTCAATTGGCGGAGACAATATGGACTGGACAGAATGGAGCGCAAACCCTGAACTTAAGATCTCAAATCCAGAAGGAGGGAAGAGTACTATTTTGGTCAAGGCCAGAACATCAAGTGGAAAGGTCTCCAAAGTAACCAGCTTAAACATTCAAATGCCCGTGATATGGTATTTGAACCCCTTTTTCTATACGCTAAGTACTTTCTTTCTGGCAGTGATCATTTTGGGAGTAGTACGTTTTCGGTCTTTTCAGTTGAGGAGACATAACCTTACCCTTGAACGTCAGATCCTGGACCGGACGCATGAGATCGAAATGCAGAAGAAAAAGCTGGAAAAGGTGAACGAAGAGCTTAAGGAAACCAACAAGGAGTTGGATAATTTCGTTTATAGGTCTTCTCATGATCTCACCGCCCCTTTGAAATCGATTCGTGGTCTAATCGAATTGTCAAGATTAGAAGAGGACAATAAAAAGTATCTGGATCTTATGGAAACCAGCCTTGAAAGGTTGGAGAACTTTATTGAAACGGTTACGGTGTACTCCAGCAATTCCAAGCAGGTATTACAGATGGAAAATGTCAAACTTGAAAACATTGTTGAGTGGGTCCTTGAAGACTTAAGGTTCATTGAAGGGTTCAACCAGATCAAAGTCGAGATCAAGATTGATTCCGGACTGAGTTTGACTACGGACAAAAGAACCCTGTATGTCATCTTGAACAACTTGGTGAACAATGCTATCAAATACCATAATTATGACCATCCTGATCAATGGATCAGGATAAACGCTTCCTCTAACAGAGAGATTATATTGATTGAAGTTGAAGATAACGGGTTGGGAATTAAAGAAACTCATAAGGATAAGGTTTTCGAGATGTTTTACCGGGGATCCGAGAGATCGGAAGGAAGCGGGCTTGGTCTGTATATAGTCAAGGAAGCCGTTCAAAAACTAGGGGGGGAGATCAATGTTCAATCAACCGCTGGAATAGGTTCAAGGTTTTCAGTCCAAATTCCCACACCAAGCTCAGATGAAAAGAAGACAACGGCCGAATCGAGTCAGGCGGTTTAGTTATCCTTAATTCTTTCAATTACCTTTCAGGATAGATATTTTTAGAGGAACCAACCAAAACAGCTATGCCAAAAATGCATGTAGAAAAGTCTATCCTTATCAATTCTAGCCCGGAAAGCATATTCGAATTGCTCAGTAACATGGAGAAATGGAGTGGTTGGTCACCCTGGCTGATCATGGAGCCTGAGGCTGAGGTGAAAGTTGCGGATGACAAAAGATCCTATTCATGGGAAGGGGACAGGATAGGGAGTGGAAGCATGAAGATCATTGGTGAAAAACATCCCAACTCAATTGATTATGACCTTGAATTCATCAAGCCATGGAGATCCAAAGCCAAGGTTAATTTTTCTATTGAAGCCCAGGGAAATGAAACCAAGGTTTCCTGGTCCATGGATAGCAGCCTTCCTTTCTTTTTGTTCTGGATGAAAAAAATGATGGAGGGTTTTGTGGGTATGGATTTCCAACGAGGATTGTTCTTGCTAAAGGACCTCGTAGAGGATGGAGAGGTTCACTCGAAACTTGTTTTTGCAGGCATAGAAGAATATGAGGGTTGTGAGTACGTGGGAATAAGAAAGGAGACTACCATGGAGAAGGTTGGGAGTGATATGAGTAAGGATTTTGATAGGCTAAACGAATGGGCAAAAGAAAACAAGGATAGGTTGACTGGGAATCCATTTTCTATTTACCATAAATGGGATATGAAAAACGGAAAGGTTGCCTATACTTCAGGCTTTCCTATAAAAGAGGCCTCCGAATCGATCCCAGAAGGTTTCGTTACCGGAAATATCCCAAAGACCAAAGTGAATACCGTGGAGCATATAGGGCCTTATAAGCATTTGGGGAATGCATGGGGCACCCAATATTCCATGCAACGTTCAAAAGCGTTTAAACAAAACAAAAAGATCCACCCTTTTGAAACCTATAGGAATATGCCTGGAGAAGTCCCGGATAATGAATTGCATACCAGAATTCATTTTCCGGTTCGCTAAAATATACCGGTGAGAATTAGTTAATCATCTCAATTTTCCTTTGGCGGATTACTTTAATTTTGCTGAAAATTTATTTGTGCGGTCAATTTGTCCCCGGAACTTAAGTCAACTTTGAAGAAAAAATCCATGAAAAAACTCTTACTTATATTTTCACTTTTCATATTTCAATTCAATACTGAAGCCCAGGTGCAGCGCATTCCTCTGCATGAAGGTTTTACCTCCTCCACATGTGGACCCTGCCAACCCGGAAATGCAAACCTGGAAGCGATCTATTCAACTGCACCTCACAAGCAGAACGTCCTTAGATACCAAATGAGTTGGCCAGGTACCGGTGATCCGTATTACACCGGTGAAGGAAATGTGAGAAGGAATTTCTACGGGGTGAATTCAATACCGAGATTGGAAGTTGATGGTGGTTGGAATGGAAATTCGAATTCATATACCGCAACTCTGAGGGATGTCGCGTATAATGTTCCTGCCTTTATGACCATTGGTGTAGATCATCAGGTTGTTTGCAAAACCGTGAACATTGACGTGGAGGTAATTGCCCTTCAAAACTTTTCTGGAAATAACAACCTTTTTGTGGCCATTTATGAAACCGAGACTTACAACAACCTCAAATCCAATGGCGAGACCATTTTTGTTAATGTGATGAAAAAAATGGTTGGTGGAGCAAATGGAACCAGCCTTGGAGCGATCTCAAACGGGGATACTATAAATTACTCCTTCAGCTATACCTTCAATGGGGATTACAGATTGCCGCCAAATGCCAATGACCCTATCAATAACGGTACTGAGCACTCAGTTGAGGAATTTTTTGACCTGGGAGTAGTAGCTTGGGTGCAGAATACAAGCAGCAGGCAGATCCACCAATCCGCCTACGGTGTCAGCCCAACCAAGGTCGATGTGGGAATGACCCAGGTATTGACACCAAAAGATATTCACGAAAATTCTGCTCCTAAGGATGTGGCGGTAGTTTTTCAAAATTATGAAGATACCCTCGTGACTTCGGCAACGATCAAATACCAAATGGACAATGGTCCAGTTCAGACAAGATCCTACTCTGGACTTAATCTTTCTCATGGGGATTCTATCCATGTCAGATATGGAACATGGACCCCTCAATCACCTGGCACCTATACAATGAAGTTCTGGATCGATAACTTCAACAATGGGGCTATTGATGAAATTTCTTGCAACGATACCATAATTCAGGTGGTAACTGTGCATCAAGGCGTTGCTCCTATTGCAGATTGGGATGTTATAGTTGCATCTCAAGTTGGAATTTTTACTGACAAGTCCATTCCGGATCCTTTCGAAGCGAGTTCCTATCTATGGGACTTTGGGGATGGAACTATTTCTACTAGCCCAAACACAAATCATTTTTTCACGGGCGGTGATGGCATTTACAGCGTATGCCTGGTGGTAAGCAATTCGACAGGGTCCGATACACTTTGCAAGGATGTACAGATAGGAATGGTAGGAATTGAAAGCTCGCTTGAAGCACAAATTAAATTCTATCCCAATCCTACAAATGGGATCATAACACTTGAAAATCGGTCAAGTGAACCGGTGGAGGTGATGGTTTACAATTTAAGGGGAGAGGTTATCGCCGAGTTTTCTACAGAGAGAGAAGACCAGATAAAGATGGATCTTTCCAGCTCTGATCCGGGCCTCTATATTGTTAAAGTTAAGAGCCCCGGGGGTGAGATCGTCAGGAAATTGAGTATCGAATGATTAAGGGGCTTCGGCCCCTTTTTTATTGCTGTTAGAACAAGACACCTTGATGTGGATTTTGCGAAATAAAATTCTCTAATTTTCACCTAGCTTATCAGAAACCGGGTGAAGCGATTTCTCATATTCCTAGTTATCCTTATTGTGATCCTGGCAGGCCTGTCCCTGGGAACCAAGTTTTGGCTTGAAAAGAACCTTGAAGGGATGATCAATGCCAACCCTAATAGAGAGTATCAAATAAGTTATCGGTCTGCCAGACTTCACCACTTCCTCAAAGGTATCACGGTTCAGAATGTCCGGATCGTGCCCCTTGATACGATGCTCTCTAAAACAAGAATCCTTGGATCTGTACAAAAAGCGGATCTCAATATGTTAAACTGGAGAGCTCTTCTATTTGACCGGAGGATACAAATAGAAGAGATGATCTTCTTCAGGCCTGAGTTTGAGATCACCCTTTATCAACAGGATACCACCAGGAGCGAAAAAACCAGCAGGAGTATTCAAAAGCTTTTTGGTGACATCCTTTCCCGTGGTGAGATCCGAAGATTTAATCTCAGGGGCGGATCCATCTTAATAAAAAGGGATGGGGGTGAAGTGGTCGGAAAAATTGGAGAGATCCAATTATCAGCAAACCAGATCGAAACAGACTCACTGCAATGGAAATTTCCTATCCCCTTCAAGGTTGGGAATTTTTCAGCAATGACGAGGAATTTAAAATTCCATCTAAATGAGGATAGGGAAATGGAGTTTGGTTCCATTTTCTATAGCACCCAATCACAAAGCATGACCATCAGAGATTTTTCGCTTCACTACAATAAACCTTGGCAGGAGATCTCAAAAAAGCTTGGAAAGCAGGTCGATATAATCGAAATGGATTTGGATGAACTACAGATCAACAAGATCGATGCGAAAAGCAGCCTTTATGGAGATCTTGATATAAGGTCCAAATCATTAACAATAAGGGGACTGGACCTGAGGGATTGGAGGGATAAAAATTTTGAAAGACCACCGGATAAGGAGAAGCCAATGTTCTTTGGAATGGTGGACTCAATCCCAATAGGCTTAAAAGTTGACACCATCCGTATTCAGGATTCCAAGATCTCTTATAGCGAAATACCCAAAGGCAAAATGGTACCAGGAACCATATTCTTTGACAAGTTTTATGGTAGCATTTATAATGTAACCACCTTGGAAACGTATCAAAATATCTACAAGCAGTATGAAGCGGATATTGAAACCAGGCTAAACAATTTTTCCAAAGCAACGGCAAGGCTAACAGTTCCGTATTCCGGGGAGAGCTTCTTTTTGGAGGTCCTTATGGATGATACCCTTGAAATCAAAAAACTAAATGAGCCATTGGTTGCAGTTGCTGGCATAGATGCTAAATCCGGAAAGCTAAATCGTCTTCATCTTTTGATGGATGCTGGGAAAAGTCTTGGCCACTGCCGCCTTGAAATGGACTACTCCGATCTCGCCCTGGAGGTGTTCAACCAGGAGAATCATACAAAGAAATCCGGAATGTTATCAGCCTTTGCCAATACGGCAATTAGGAATTCGAATCTTGCTGGAAGCAGAAACTACTATGTTCCGGAATTTGAGGTTCAAAGAAATATCTATCGTGGTCCACTGAACTTTATTTGGTTGGCAGTCAAGGAGGGACTTGCGGTCATCCTACCTTCGGAGACTACCAAGGGGGTCATGAAAACAGTAGAGAATTGGAAAAAAAGCAGGGAAAACAAAAAGAAACTCAAGGAACAGCATAAATCAAAGAAGAAAAACTGAGGCAAATAATGCCTAACCTTCTAATTCTCAGATATTAAAAAACCATTATCTTAGAACTGAGAAAACTCTAATTCACTGCTAGCTATGATCAAGAAAATCTTTCTGGGGCTTCTGACCCTCATTGTTCTACTTGTTGGCGTTGTTTTCATATGGATCCAATCCTCTTATGATGCCACCTTTGATGTCGAATATCCAAAGCTGACAATAAGTTCAGATTCCGCGATCCTTGCAAGAGGAGAATACCTTGTTAACGGACCCGCTCATTGTACGGGCTGTCATGTTGAAAGCATCGAATCTGTAATTGCAAACGAAACAGGTGGGTCCCGGCCAATGATTGGAGGTGTGCCTTTCCCAATGGGGCCCCTTGGCACCATGTATCCAGGTAACCTTACTCCGGACAAGGAAACCGGATTAGGCCAATATGAGATCGGCCAGGTTTTCAGGATGATGCGGCATGCTGTCAAGCCCAATGGTACCGCTACTCTTACCCCTCTAATGCCCTTTCAGGGTATGGCAGATGAGGACCTCATTGCTGTTGTTTCTTTTTTATTAGCCCAGCCTTCAATCAAAAATGAAGTCAAAGAGCCAGAATGGTCCTTTTTAGGAAAGGCAATCCGGACAACAGCCCCAGCTTTTAAACCCAACTTCGAACCACAATTTTCAGAAAGAGCACCTATTATGGAGCCAACCCTGGAAAGGGGAAGGTATCTGGCACATGCGGTTTCAAATTGTGTTGGATGTCATACACCAAGGGATCAGGCGTCTTTTACCCCTACAGGCCCCGAGTTTTCCGGAGGAATGGAATTCGAACCTTGGCCTGAACTGAACAAAAGACTTGGTGTAGAAGAAATGATGTGGACCAGATCCACCAATATCACGCCTCATCCTGGTTCCTCATTTTCCAAGTTCAAAAACCTTGAACAATGGATTAGAAGATTCAGACAGGGAAGACTGGTTAAGCAGTCGCCCATGCCTTGGGGTGCGTTTTCTAAAATGTCTGATGAGGACCTTGAGGCCATTTACATTTACCTTTCAAGCCTGGATCCGGTTGAAAGTGAAATAGTTGAGGTTTCGTTCTTAAAAAGCTAAGTACAAACGAATTCTGGAGAACTTGTTTCCGCGGACAATTCACCTAAAAAATCATCTTTTTGAGATCTTTTTCACAAAGGAACCTTCTTTGGTTTCTATTTGGAGAAGATAGAGTCCCTTTTGTATACCGGAGACATCGACTGTCAGGTCTAAACCCTGTTCAGTGATCTTGAGGTTTTTCACACTTTTTCCCTGAAGGTCATGTAGCTCAGCTCCAAGTATTTTCTTACCCAGACTACTACGGATAAAAACTCTATCCGTAGCTGGATTGGGATAAACCTCAAGTCGGGAACCATTTTCTTCTAGGGCCATAACCAATGGAATGGGAAAGGGATCAAAGCAGCTAAGGGTCTGTGAGTCATAAAAATCCTGAACCTTTTTGGCAAGTCGGACCAGAGAATCACGATTCAAAAGATTCGATTGGGAGCTATTTCGAAAGTATATCATTGCCAGGTCAAGGCAAACCGAGTCTCCGGCCTCAAGATCCATAGGGCCTACTGTTCCGAGCATACGCCTGTCCCCGGCACCATTCCCAACTGCCTCTTCCGTCCACCCATTCCCTGAATAAATGAAGGTAGTTACAGGATTCAGGGGATCTTTCCCATCACCACCAAAGGTCACGTTGGACCCATCCTTCCATTTTCCTGACATGTAGTTGTAAAACTCCTGGTCCGTCTGAGGAATTCCACTAACCGAGTCCGAATTATTATCATATGATATAAATGCACTCAATGGATGACTTAAATAGACAACACCCTGCGCAGGTGGATTGGATCCATATCCGCTTCCACCTTCATCATCATTGTCAGCGTTATAGGCGAAAAAAGTATTGCTGACTGTATCGCAACCTATATAGTCATCTTGCCAATTCCCTATATCCGGGTCTATCCACAGGCCGAAATAAATGTCCTTATAATTTCTATTTGACCTGTTAACAACCTTATAATTAAGGAATAAGGTGTTTTCGAGGTCCTGATTGACATAACTCAGGTCATAGGTGAACAGATGTACGTCCAATCCAAGACAACAAGGGTTACCCTGGGGATTGATAGTATCTCTCACATCATTAAAGATCATATATGCGCTTTCGCTCCCTATCACTCTGGGGTGATCTCCGTTTTGCGGATTATAGAATCCGTCTGAATCAAGGTCTACAAAAGGTGCCAGCCTATTGGGTTCACCATTTGGAACAATCCCCATTGCTGGCCATGAATAGAAGTTTTGAGGGGACTGGTAACCAGGGGTTTGATAGTTGGCTAAATGCTGGGTAACCTGGCTTTGGGATGCAAAGAAGACACTGTCATAAAAGCCTGTATGGATAATGGAATTAGGACCAGGGTACCATGAGGTAATTGTCTGCCTATAGGTTTGAGCAGAAACGGTAAGATTGCTGGTGGCTGAGTCTATACCACCGATCCAAAATTGCCCGGCATAAATAGTATACAAGCCTGAATTCTTTGGAACCTCAAAACCAGGCAAGAAGGTCACAGGATCAACAAAGAGATCTCCACCAGGATTAAAGGTGGCCTTTATGTTTTTCCCTTCCAGAATATACTGGGAAACGGCGCTGGGGGAGATGAATTGAATTGAAAGGAAAATTATAAAGATAGCTCTCATTCTCAACATGGTTTCATCGCGTAAAATGTAGCTATTCTTTGTTTATTGAGTCTTGTTGGCATCCCCCATTTTGGGTGATAAAAGGCTAGTCCAATGAAACCTGGGATCTCAGCAATCTCCAATGGATTGGAAAAAGCATAAGGCAGAAAAACAGGATCAATGAATTTACGATCAGGCTGTTTTTGGTCTGATGCATTACTGATTCGATCTTGTTCTTTTTTGCCGCTTCATACATCTTGATAATTGTTGGATCATCCGGCACATATGCCGCATCCTTGGTGCTTGCTCTTAAAGCATCCATCTTAAAGTTTTCAAAAGAGGAAAGGCTGATCTCTGTTCTCCCGGCGTGAAGAGGAGCTGATCGGTCAATGATAGCAGATAGAATTCCACCAAGGGTTATTAGGAAGGTGATTACAGTTACTATCAGAATTATCGTAGCGTATACCTGTAATATTGATCTTTTCATAACTCTTTACCTATGTGTTTCAATGCTTCCATATCGGTAAAACTACTCCTTGATCAAGGTTCTGATCTCAACCTGTTCACCAATTTGGATTTTCATAAAATAGAGCCCGGATTGAATGTCGGAAACTTCAATCCTTTCATCAGACCTATGCTCTTGAATATCAAGGACTATATTTCCCAACGCATCAAATATCTGAACAGAAATTTCCTGATCGGATAAACCACCAATCATCAATGCCTCTAGTACAGGATTAGGAAAAATATGCACATTGCTTCTTGATTGAGCGTTCAGGGAATTGATCAGGCTTCCTGTGGTGAATTTTCGGATCTCAGCAAAGCTCCCCTGAGCCCCGCTATTAATTGCAGCTACGGACCAATAGTAGTTTCTGTTCGATTCCAACGCAGGTGTTAGGAAGAGTGATCCGTTGACAACGGTGTCTAGCACGACCAGACTTGGAACGCTAAAGGTTGGGACCGTGGCTATTGTAACCCGATATTCAGTAGCACTTGGAACATCATCCCAGTCCAGGTAGGTGTTTCGATAAACATTGGTTGCATCCTCTGCAGGAAACGTAAGTAATGGAACTCCTATTCCGGTGGTGAAGGACCTTAATTGTGAGGTTTTGAATTTACCTCCATTATTGGTTTGGACCCTCCAGTAGTACGTAACATATCCTTGCTCTATATTGTCTCCAGGACTGTATTTAGTAGTGTTTTTCCCAATATGGGCTTCATGTTCTATCGTCGAAAAATCACTCTGTTTTGAAAACTGGATCCTATAAAGGATAAAATCCTGAGGTGTAATAGCGTTCCAGGTGAATTCCGTTTCTTTCAACACGTCTGTGGCATTGTTTGAAGGCGAAGTGACGGTTGGGGCGGAAGTAGGTGAGGTAGTGTCAACACCTACATATAAAACGAACATATCGACTTTGTTCAGGGGAAGGTCGTTTGCATCTACGGGTACCGCTTCAACGGAATCAACCACATTCATTCCATTTATAACCCTTCCATAGGCCGTGTAGGCTCCGTTCAGATGCGAATTTGTGACTAGGTTCACATAAAACTGAGATGTAGCGCTGTTGATATTAGTGCCCCTGGCCGCGCCAATAATTTCCCTTTCATGCGGAACCGGACTGAATTCTGCCGGCACCTGTTGCTGCCATGGTGCTCCCTGGCCCCAGGTTGATGGAGGCCCCGTTTTTGAGTTCGGATCTCCTCCTTGTATAACAAAATTTGCCACCACTCTATGGAATGCAAGGGAATCATAAAACCCCTGTTGGGCCAGGGTATCAAAATTTTCACAATGCATAGGGGCAACCGTAGGATAGAGCTCTATCCTAAAGATGCCAAAGGTATCAGGGTATTGGCGGACAAGGATATCATATTGAGGTTTTCCACCGAAGGGGTTTTGGGATATGGCTGGGAACGCCAGTAACAAGCAAAGGAACGCAGCGAGATAATTTGTCTTCATCCGGGTTGTTTTATTTAGTTAAAGATAGCTTTCAATACTTAAAAAGCGTTCCTAAGAGTCCTCTTCTGTGCTCGGCTGTTTTGATTTTTAATTCTTATTTGCGGTACTTATTAACCCTTTGGTGGAATTTAACTTTTCCCGGATCAATTTCTACCTACTTTTGAAGATCATCGTTTGAATATTAACCATGAAACCTTTTTTATTCTCCCTCACACTTCTCCTGTCCTTTAACCTTTTTGCGGAAAATGGAGTAGGGCTCCTTTATCATTGGAAGGACGTTACCCTTCCATCTTCCTTTGCTCATGACAATACCTATAATGAGATCTGGGGGTATTCGAGTGACGGTCGGGAGTACGCCATTATCGGTAGCACCATGGGAACTCATATTTTTGATATTACCGATTTGGGAAAGGTAGATACCACCTGGTTCATTCAGGGAAAAGTAACCGGATCTCAGATTGTTCATAGGGACTATGATACCTATAAGGATTACCTGTACATCGTAGCAGATGAAGGAAACAGCAGCCTTCAGATCGCAGACCTTTCCTCATTGCCGGACTCCGCACCAGTGATCTATGATAGCAACAACCTTATTACAAGGTCTCACAATATTTTCATCGACACGGCCAAAGGTTGGATGTACGTGTGCGGGGGACATGCAAATGGCGCTCAGAACTCTTTGTCGATCTATTCCCTGGAGCCTGATCCTACCAATCCAACCCTTGTCATTGATTGCGACAGCGACATTCCTACCTGGGTCAGCACAGTCGGTTATGTTCATGATATCTATGTGAAGAATGATACCGCCTATTGCAATGCTGAAGGCAGAGGACTTTTTGTGGTAGACTTTGGTGATACATCAAATGTTCAGGTGATCGGATCTTTCACCAATTATCCCCATAAGGGATACAATCATTCGGGTTGGCTGCACCCAAGCGGTGAGTTTTATGTTTTTGCTGATGAGACCCACGGAACTCTTCTTAAAGTTGTAGATGTGACCGATCTTTCGAACATCACTCTGATCGACACCTTCGGGGTGAAAAACAGCCCATACTCTATTCCGCATAATTTGATCTTCCTCGGAGATATTCTTTATGTAAGCTATTACTTCGATGGGGTTTATGCTTTTGATCTAAGCGATCCGCAGAACATCAGCGTAGTTGGTTTCTACGATACTTCATTCCGACCGCATAGGGCTGGAAAATACGAAGGGTGCTGGGGTGTATATCCTTTTTTACCATCAGGTCATATTTTGTCATCGGATATGCAGGAAGGGCTTTATGTTTTAACCATGGGGCTAACTTCAGCCTTTCAAGAAACAGATCAAAAGGATCTTTTTCTTTACCCAAACCCTGCAGTGGATAAGGTGTTCCTGGGAGATTCAAGGAATCTTGAAGGAGAGGAATACGCGGTTATGGATAGCAGAGGAAGGGAATTATTGAGAGGAAATTTGCAGGGAAGACAAGCTTTGGATATCTCCTCGTTAAGCCCAGGGATCTATTACTTCTCCATTAGAGGTGAAAATCCCAAGGTAAAGAGATTTGTAAAGAATTAGATTGTTTCGATGAAAGGCCTTTTTGTACTTCTAATATGTTTTGGTTTTCTAAATCCCATTAGTGTTATGTCCCAAGCCGATAAGCCCCTGCCATTTTTAGAGATCCCCGAAAGTCCACAAGAATATACCGCCACAACTGTGATAGCTAGGATGATAGAAGGTGCAGGATTCAGGTATTATTGGGCCACGGAAGGGTTGAGAATCGAAGATCTTGAGTTTAAACCCAGCACTTCTGCGCGGAGTTGCAGAGAAACGTTGGACCATATTTATGGGTTGAGTCAAACCGTGCTAAATGCAACCAAAAGTCAGGTTAATGAATACCAGGATGGGAGTAAGTTGAGCTTTGAGGAGTTGAGAAGGAAAACACTTGAGAATTTTGAGAAGGCCGCGATCATCATGAGAAATGACCCAAATGGTGATCTGAAAAATTACAAAATCATCTTTAAAAGAGGAGAGGGCACAACAGAGCATCCATTCTGGAATTTGATCAATGGGCCTATCGAAGATGCGGCTTGGCACGTGGGGCAGGTGGTGAGTTTCAGAAGAAGCAGTGGCAATCCCTATAATTCCAAAGCGAGTTTGTTTTCCGGGAAACTGAGGGATTAGGTTTATCCCTCTTTGGATCTTAAAAAAGTTGGATGACGCTGCAGGATATTTTATGCCTATAATCGGAAAGGCAAATAGGTCAGAACCTGGCTATTTGGAATTGAATCAGGAAACTTAATCTTCCTGTGGATCAATCTTTCTGATCTCCCAGGTTCGATCACCAAAATAGCCCGAAATCATTCCTTCCTCTACTTCAAAAGTCCATATTCCGCCAAAAGGAATTGACAAATACTTCATATCCCCCAATGGATATAAGATCTTGGAGTTCAAGTAATTGGGGTTAGCCTTATTCTTAAGATCATAACTAAGAATGCCTTCCTTTTGCTTAAATAGTATGCCATAAGTACCCCTTGACCACCTGCGACCGGTCAGGCTGAATTCTCCCACCAATTTCTTTAATACATCTTCATTGTATAATGTCTTGATCTCGGGATAGAAGTTGTCCGCATAATCCAGCTCCTGGAACTCCTGATTCAAAATAATTGCCTTAACTTCTTTGGCATCTGGTATCTCTATTGAAACCATTCTATTTCCATCTTTCCAAATTCCAGGGCCTTTATTAACCTTAAGGGTGTCTCCATTGGAATAGTAGACATCCAGGAATACCGGCGCAGGTTTATTCCCCATTTTTTGGATCTCGACTCTTCTGTTTTGAAAACCTTTGATCTTCAGATCCGCATATCCCCACTCAAAGAACCAGGGTTCCCATAGCCATTTAAGGTTTTGTCCGCTCACGTCTTCAAATGTGAAGAACAGATCATAAGGACTTGGTGATTTTTTGGCCCATCGGGAAATGTATTCCTGGAAGCACTTTAGAAACATCTCGTTGCCAAGTTCCAGCCTTATCAATGACAAAATATTTGCAGGCCTGGAGTAGTTGGCCTGACCGGCGTTGGTTTCATTTAAATAATAAGTAGGGGTCAGCAGCGGAAGTTGATCGAATTTTCCCATCAATGAGATCCTTGAAAAACCATCTCTGTCAGACATTTCTTCATCCTCAAAAAGCCTATTCACCCATGTGGTAAAATGATTTGTTGGACCTTCATCCATCCAGCTCCATTGGGTTTCATTTACACGCACATGCATAGGGAAGTAGGTGTGGAACATTTCGTGGATATTTAGCCCTCTACGATTACTCCTGTTGTTTGCGATCATCGGGTACTCCATTCCTCCGGCTTTCTGATCATATACCACAAATGAGGTAAAGCTAGGGTAGGGGTAAGGCACACCTGGTGCATCTGTGGAGAAGTGCCTCATCATCCTTTGAAGCATGGGAACGAACTCAGAAAAATCCCTGGTTGAATCCACCGGATAGACAGCATTGATCAGGATGTTGATTCCATTCAATTCATAGCTTCCAGACTCCCATATGTACTTATTGCTTGTCCCAAAAGCAAAATCCGGTACTTCCCGGGCTGAAAACTTCCAAACACTCCCCTTATGCTTTATCCCCTCCAAAGCTTCTTTTTCCCCAATGACCTGAATCGTATTTTCAGATTTCATGGCCGTCTTGTAATTACTAAGGACTGAGGGGTTCAGGACTTCTTCGGGATTTTGAAGAACCCCGGTCGCCCAAACGGTGAAATCAGTTGGGACGGAAATCTCGACATTGAAGTTTCCAAGGTTATTGTAAAATTCATGCTCAAATAGGAATTTACTCATATCCCAGCCAAAGAGGTCATCATAGACCGATAGTTGGGGATACCATTGGGCGACAAAGAAAATGGTACTATCATGCGCGCCCTGCCGTCTTCTCGAGTCGCTTTCTCCCGGAATGGGTTGTTTCCACTCCAGACTGATTTCAAGACTCTTACCTGCTTCAAGAGGCTTTTTTAGTACAACGACAAGTCTTGAACCATCCTGAACGAGTAAGGAAGGGTCTTCTTCTGGGTAAAGCTCCCCTTCAATTTTTAGATTTGAAATCACGACCCCATCATGAATGTCCAATGGGTCCACAGATTCTAACCTAACCTCCCCCTTTTTATAAACGTCATGGTAAATCCGGAATACCAGCTGGTCCAGGCGGTCTGGGCTATTGTTATAGTAGGTAATTTTTTCTGCACCGGAGATGGTCTGGGCTACTGGATCAAGTTCAACCTGAATATCGTAATCGACAGTATTTTGCCAGTATTGAGGCCCTGGATTTCCGTCAAGGGATCGGGTACCCCGTTTATAGGCCTCGGAAATTTCCAAAGGCATATACAGGTCTGAAGGCTGTGCAAATGCCTTGAATTGGATCAAGGTTAATCCAAAAAGAGAGATTAAAAGGATTTTCAAAAGGATTGGGAATTGATGTAAGCCAAAAAATAGGCAAAACCAAATTAAAAGGCTGACCCAATTCCAAAATCCCTGTTTATTCCTCAGGCCCGAGGATCAAAAGTTCCAGGATCCCAACTGCCAACGATGCCCCTAAGCCCATTCCTGAGTTCTCCAGAGTTACAGGATCTTCTTGGCCTGTAGAGATGTGGGATTCTTTGCTTGCAAGCTGGATTAGTTCCTGTGGATCCTTATCTGTTGGGGTCACAGAGGATGTACTTCCAAATCGACCTCCAATTGAAGCGGAAAGGATGATCACTGCTCCTGAGATGAATAGGGAAAGTCGACTTGAGACAAAATAAAACAGATCTCCAGTGAATTTTCCTGGATCACATTCTTCTTCAGTATGGTTATTGAAATGGGGTTTTTGCGATGTCATTTTTTCATTTTTTGATTTATTGGTCAAAGAGATCATAGGGCTTCAGCATATAGTCCTGAATGCTTTAGGATACCGATGACTTCCTTTTCTTCTAATGAATCATCAGCTTCTATCCGTAACACCTTATCAATATCATTCAGGTCTACTGACCAGTCGGATATCCTGGGTGTTTTATTGAGTAAGGCTCTTACCGATCTGACTTTTTTCTTCGATTTAATATTTGTTTTCAGGATCAAAAGTTTCATTTCGAATTTCTTTTATTTCTTTTTTGAATCTCCAGGAATGAACTGGAATACCTCCTCCAGAGGTTTTTCAAACACCTTTGCAATTTTAAAAGCCAGCTCAAGAGAAGGGGAGTATTTCGACTTTTCAATTGCAACGATGGTCTGGCGTGAGACCTTTACCTTTTCAGCAAGGTCCATCTGAGTCATTTCCTCAGCCATGAATCTGAGGGTTCTTATATTGTTTTCTATGCGATCTTTAATTGCCATTATCTTATCCCCCTTCTGTAGAAATACAACTGAGAAATATCCATGAACAGGGTTCCCAGGAAGCCGAACAGGATGAATATGTTAAATATGACCATTATGGATTGATCAAGAAGGATAGCGATCATAGCGCCGTAAAACCCGGCCTGGAATACATAATAGAAGTTCCTGTTCCCTTTTGACTCAATCTTTTTTCCGTATTCATCATCCATATGATCGGCCTTTTCTTTTGTAACTATATGGTGAATGATGTGGAAGACAATAAAGGGAACGATCTTGAAACCTATTTGAATTGGGATCAACCATAGAAGGCCTTCAGCCCAGAATTTCATATCGTCCCTAATTGAAAAACCATCGGGCTGATACCATTTAAAAGCATAGAAGTAGAAGACCCCATAGCTGATCAGAGTGCCAACTATTGAGATGATCAATTGCTTTTCCTGAATGGACATTTTTTCTTCCATTGGTATAGATATTTTGACTTTATGTTAAATATTATGTACCAAAAGTAAAATGAAAATAACTTAGTGTCAATTATATTTTACATTGTGTTGTATAAACTTGACATTATTTCTGCGAACGGGTAGCGAACAGGATGAACGGAACCAGAATGAATTTAGATTGGGAAGGGAGTTTTTCTATTGATACAGGATTGGCATATAACGCCCCGTTGGAGTGGAAACGACCACTTCATGTGGTTTAGCCTTCGATTGTAATAGTCACATTTCCACGTTTTAGGCCGTTTTCGACATATTCATGAGCAGCAACTATCTGGTCCAGTTCAAACTCTTTGTCTATTTGAGCATTTATCTTGCCCTCCTCCATTAGCCTAGCAAGGTGCTCAAGGTTCTGTCGTTTGGCATCTGCAAGACCGGTTAGCAATCTTTTCCTTGTAAAGACTTTTGTGAAAACACCGAGAAGCAATCCTGTCGGGCTAGGATTTGAATCGATCAAACATCCTCCTTCATTTACCACCCTAAGCATTTTCAATAGCGAGGTTTTGCCTGCAACATCGAAGACAACGTCATATTTTTTGGAACCTGTTGTGAAATCCTCTTTTTCGAAATCAATGACATGATCGGCACCAAGATATTTTAACGTATCCAATTTGATCTCACTATCTACGGCTGTTACCTCGGCCCCATAGAGTTTTGAAAGTTGGATCCCATAGGTCCCAATACTGCCTCCTGCACCGTTGATCAAAACCGTTTGTCCGGGTTGGATCTTCGCCAATTTTAGAAAATACAAAGAGTTTAATCCCCCTGTTGGGATTGTTGCGGCTTCCTTATACCCAAGCTTGTCCGGGATCTTTGTCAGGCTCGGTTCTGTCTTCAGGCAATTGAATTCTGCATAGGCACCCATGTTTATGTCACAGGGAGAAAAGACCCGGTCTCCAACTTTGAATCCTTCTACTCCTTGGCCCAGCTTAGTGATCACACCTGCAAGCTCCTGACCAAGGGTTTTGATCCTGGGACTGAATATTCCCATTACAATTCGAAGGGGCAGCCACCATGATGGCTTGATATCAAATCTTCTCAATTCGCAGTCGCCTGCCGTAACCGTGGCGGCAATGACCTTGATTTGTACCTCACCCTTTTTGGGTTGAGGAATAGGAAGCTCTTCAATTTTGAGAACGGATGGAGGACCATATCTATGAAAAACCGACCCTTTCAATGGCTCTATCCTTGTTTGATCAATTAAAGAAGTAAACCATGTTCAGTGTAAAGCTGTAAACACTGACCTTCGAGGAGAAATTTGTGTTTTGATTTCCATAGCCAATATCAGTCCGAAAGCCTGTGGCATCAAGGCTCAAAAGCATATTTTCAGCTCCTGAGAATGCCAGCTTCAAACTGTAGAAAAGGCTTTCCTGCTCATCATTCAGGCTTAATTCTGGCAAGGAAGCATAGGCCAACCCCAATGAAAGACCAAGTGGGACCCTGGTCCTTGGATAGAGGTTTGCATCCAGGGCCACACCTATTCCAAATTCAGTCGTTGATTCACCCGGAATATAGGAGTCACCAAAGGATACCTTTCCATTAGCCTGGATTCCGAATATGGGACTTATTTCATAAGCATAATCCAGGTACATTTCGCCCTGAAGGACCGAGATATCATCGGAGATATTAGGGTTAGGGACACTGTCGATAACATCCTGGACATATCCAAGCACATTGATGAAATTGGCGCCTATATCATTGACACCCAGGCGGACAGAAAGCATATGCTTTTCCGTTTGAAATAACCTGATCTTCCATCCCATTCGTGTCCCTATCATGGTATTCACGCCCTGAGTCAGAAGGGTGCCTGGGTCGGTTCCAACCCTTGCCGCGCCACCAAGCCTTATATAGAAGGACACCCAATCCTTTATTCTCTGATTGTACCTGAAGAACAGATTTGCATAGATGAGTGTGGTTTGACGTAATGTTACCTCCACGCCTCCAATATTGACAGTCGGCGATTCAATAGGAGCTGAAAACCCAATGCCAAGATTTTGAGAAAAAGAGGTATTTGTAAAGGGTCCGTTGACAAGTGTATTGCTTATAAAATGATGCCTGTTCAACTTGGGAACATTGGACTCAAATTCCTCATTCTCTTGTGAAAATCCTGAAATGCTCCAAAAACAGGACAGGAACAATATCGCTATCAACCTATTCATTCCTTACCCCCAACTGATAAAGTCCAATAAAGCACAAGACGATATTTGCTAAGTCTGACCCTTGGAAGCTCAGTGCCATCCTCTGCAGTCTCCTTACTTAAGCGAGTAAGACCTTGCCAATAGTCCAACTGTATTCCAAGTTTTGTGGTTTTGATTGGTATGTTGACACCAAATCCAAACACCGCGGAGATCTGTCCATCGACCAGGAAGGGTTTGAAATCTTCACTATCATTTTCCTGAATTGCCTCAGAGGACAGTAGATAATCTACTGCCAGGCCTGATGTTGCATAGAAAAGTCTTGACATCTTAATGTTGACCAGGATAGGTAGTGAAATAAACTGATTGTCTATCTCAATTGTGTTTTTGACTGTCTGGGTGAACCAGGAGTACGAGCTCTCGACCTCAACCTTTTCAGTAACAGAAGATCCATTTTGGGAATACCCAGGTTGAAAGCTCAAAACCACATCCTCGGTGAGCGGAAGGTCAAATCGTATTCCAAGGTTGAATCCTGTTTTTGAACCAAATGAAACGTTATCAGGTGTTTCTCCCGAAAATTTAGAGCTTTCAATTCCTCCATAAACCCCAAGCCCTATTTGACTTTGTGCTGAGAATGAAAATAGGCTTAAGCAGAAAAGAGTAAAAAAGAAGTTTCTCAAAAGTTGCGTTTGTGCTGGCAAAATAAGGCTTTTTTATTGTCCTGTTTAAGACAAGAATCATTTTTTCGAGTAATACAAAGGGAGAAAATGGAATGACCTAATACATTTGTTTCCACAACAAAAAAATCTACCCAAATGAGTTATTTAGAAAAAGAAAAAGACCTTCAAAGACTTGTAGGCCAAGGCCAGTTACTGGATGCTTTTGAAAAGTATTATTCTGAAAATGTGGTTATGGAAGAGCCCAGGTTTGGAAAGGTTGAGGGAAAAGCGGCCAACCGGGAAAGGGAACAGCAGTTTGTCGCTTCAATCAAAGAGGTTCATGGGGGAGGAGCAAGAGCGATTACCTCAAATGAAGAGGAGGGCATCACCATGTCAGAGACCTGGATGGATGCAACCTATGCTGATGGAAACAGGATGATGTTTGAAGAAACCTCTGTCAAAAAATGGGAAGGCGATCAGGTTGTCCATGAGAAGTTTTATTACAATATGCCCTCCTGATCAAGGATCGATGTTCACCGACCGCCAATCATTTTGGCGGTTTTTTTAACTTCAGCCGTGAGTTAATCTAAAACTGAAAAAAACCCCTTTGTTGGCCGGCCTAAGAAGGCTTGGTCAAACCCTATTTATTATCAAAGGATTTGTCAGGATAATCCGGAATAGGGGGAACATCTCTTGGATCTTTTTCAATTATGTCTTGAAGGTGCTTAATAGCTGCCTCCAACTGAGAATCCTCACCATTAAACGTAGCGTGGGGGAGGTTGTCGACCTCAATATCTGGAACGAAGCCATGGCCTTCGATCCTCCATTCACCATCAGCCCCGTAAACTCCATATTGAGGTGCCCTTGCCCAACCATTGTCCACAAGGCGGTTATTTGAGGAAAGCCAAATTTCACCTCCCCAGGTCCTCATTCCTATTGTTTTTCCAAGCCCTAGAGACCTGAATCCATCGGCGAAAGCTTCTCCATCTGAGGCCGTCTTCTGATCCACCAGTACAACCAAATGCCCACGGAAGGCATATTGCATGTTCCAACTGGGTTCGCCTTTCCTGCTGCTCCAATACATCCAGGCCTTTCTCAAAAGCTTCTCCAAAATGAAGCTATCGATGTTGCCACCATTGTTATGCCTTACATCAATGATCAATCCTCTTCTATTGAATACCGGATAGAACTCGCGATACCATTGATTGATATTCTTGCTTCCCATAGCTGTCAGGTGAACATAACCTATCTCTTTGTTACCCTTCTCTTCTGTGATCATCCGCCTTGAATACTCCCAATCTCTATATCTGAGGTTATAGGCTCCTTTTTGGGGAACCACAATTATCTCTCTTTCCGATGAACCTGATTTTATTTTTATACGGACCTGCTGTCCGGTGGTATTTCTTAGTAATTCCCCTATATCCACTGCATTAGCTACTTCGTTTCCATTTACCTCGGTGATCAGATCACCGGCTTGTACGTTCAGGTAGGGGTCATCCAATGGGGATCTTTCATGAGGATAATCAGGGTCTGATTTATATATGTGATCGATCCTGAAGGCACCTGAAGCAATATCCTTTGATATTGCTGCTCCCAAACTGGGTATTTGTATGTCCAATGGATCGGTTCTCATCTCACCTCCTCGAACGCTGGTATGCAGGGCGGAAAGCTCTCCTACGTATCTTCCGATCAAATCCGAAAGCTCCTCCCTGGAGGTGACCCTGTCTACCAGAGGAAGGTATTTCTCGTACATGGCTTCCCAATTAACTCCATGCATCCCAGGATCATAGAAATAATCTCTCTCCATACGCCAGGCATCCTTGTACATTTGACGCCATTCATCCCTGGGGGTGATCGAAAATTTCCAGCCCCCCAGGTCGATTTTTTTCTTTCCCAGGTCGCCTATTTTTGATGTTCCTGCATCAACCATATAGTAGGAACCATTTTTGTTGATCAGCATTTTCTTGCCATCCCCTGATAATTTGTACCAGCCTATACTTTCCAAAATTCCAGTAGCGGCCACATCTTCATTGCCGATCTTGATCACTGCGAGTTCGTTTTTTGCCCCTATCCCGGTGCCTGATCTGATCAGATATATTCCTTTATCATTGACTTTAAGGCTGCTGTAGTTCCCTGGCTTTACCGGAACCTCGGTTATTCTTTCGGTTATTCCATCCTTATCGATCATTACAGAAACACCGATTTCCTTCTCATCTTCTTTCTTCTTTTTTCCTCCTTCTTCAGTCTTATTGTTTTCTTCTTTTAGCAACTCGTCATTCGGCCGGAATGGGGACCGTGTCCCTTTTTGAAGGGCAATGTGATAAACCCTCTCCTGGGCATCAAAATAGGGCTCTGGTTGCCTGCTCCCCCAGGGGCTACCGACCAGGGTTTGAAAATTCCTATCCGAAAGGAAGTAAAGGAATTTCCCATCTGGGCTAAAGGCAGGATTAAAGCTGTTGGCCCTGTCCGAGGTAATTGGAAAAGATTCTCCTGTTATGGCATTGTAAAGAATGATCCTTGACATAGTGTTAAGATCATTTTGAACAAAGGCCAGCCATTGACTATCAGGTGACCAGGAGAAATCATAGATCCCTTCGTTAAGTGTGTTGATCTGTTTGCTTTGCCCATTGGAAACATTGAGAACCCACATGTCCCCAAAGAGGTCGTCGTAGGCGACAAATTTTCCATCAGGGGAGGGTTTGCCTTCGTACCTCAATACCTTTCCATCTTGGCTTATCGTTTTTTCTTCACCAAGACCATCAGCAGCGATTCTGGCGAATTCAAATTCACCGGTCTTGTCGCTTAGCATAAGAAGATCCTTGCCATCCGGAAAGAAATGGACATCCCGGTACCTGATATCTGATCGATCAGCAAATGATATTATCCTGCCTTCTTTTATTGGAGCCACGAATGCCCGCCCTCGACAAGTAATTGCTATCCTTTCTCCAGTCTGATCTGGGTTGACAGAAGTAATGAATTGAGCAGGTTTTTCTATCCACCTCTCTCGGAGTTGATCCATGTCTGAGCTGATCCTGATATCGACCTTTTTATAGGCATTGGTCTGGATTGAGAGGTGCCAAATATCAGCACCCAATTGGTAAACGATGTTTCCGTTTGATACTCCAGCATCTCTCACATCCCAACCTTGATGTTTGGTGTGTTGCTGCAAGTCTGACCCATCCTCGGTCATGGACCAAATGTTCATTGTACCATCCCTGTCCGTGATGAAATAAACCCTTCCTCCATACCACATAGGATGGTGAGCTTCACCCTTATGATCTTCTCCGGTTAGTTTTTCTGCCTCGGCAGTCCCTTCGGTGAACTTCCAGATCTGTCTTGCATAGCCACCCTTATATCTTTTGGTGACATTGTTATGATAGGGTGGGCGGACAAAGAAAACTGTTTCCCCTCCTTCATTGAAGCTGGCTTCAGTAGCCTGAGCCAAGGGCAATCTAAATCTTTCCATGGTTTGAGGGTCCAGAACTACGATCTGCCGGTCGGGGAGTGTAGCATGTGCATAGGTGCTGTAATAAATCTTTCCATCTGATCTCCAACCTTCCACCAGGGAGGATTCGGATTCATAGGTCCAGCGCTTCGGAAGACCTCCCTCAACAGGCATGGTATAGACCTCTGTTGGCCCTTCATACGAAGCAGAAAATGCAATTGTCTTGCCATCAGGAGAAATTGAAGCCTCTCTTTCCGTTTCTGCATGCGTCGTTAGCCTTCTGGCCAGTCCTCCTTCCAAGGGAACGGTCCAAAGGTCTCCCTCCGCTGTGAAGATGACCGTATTATTGTGGATGTCTGGGAAGCGATAGTATCCTTCAAAACCCTGTGCAGTGGCCAGAATTTGGAATTGGAAAATTGAAATGGACAAGCAAAGTATTCTGGAGATCATAGTAGTAGTCTTAATTTGAGCCTTGAATTTATGAAAGAGTGGTAGCTTTTTTCACTGATATTTATTTGAGTGGTCAGCTTTTTAGGTCAGGGCATTTTTGCCATTGATTCCTGAATCACGATTAGTCTCACAAACAATTCCATCCACAATGAAAATCATCGAAGATCTTTTATCCTGTCTTGAAAAAAGTCCGAAAATTCTTCTCAGCTTGCTTGATCAAATTCCTGAGCACCGTATTAAGGTTAGGAGGAAGAAAGAAAAGTGGAGTATTCATGAACAGGTTTGTCATCTTGTTGAGGCTCAGGATGTATTGATTTCTAGATTCAAGCAGTTTGAAAGGGAAGAAAGCCCAACCATAAAGCCCTATGTCCCAGGTCCCGGGAGGTCGGATGACCATTATCAAAAACTTGATCTAAGGGAAAATCTGGAGGCCTTTAAAAGGATCCGTTTTGATATGGTTGAATGGCTAAGTTCGATGCCGGAAGATTTTTGGAATAAAAAGGGCTTTCATGACGGGTTCAGTCCATATGGGTCAAAGATCCTCCTTACTCATACACTTAATGTGGATTATGCCCACTTTTTTAGCATAGAACAATTGGGGCTGACGAAAGAGGGACTTGAAGCGGAGATCCTTACTCTGCCCTGATTTCTAAGCCGCCTTCTTGATTGGGCCTTTTGCTTTTTTAACAACAAAAATCACGAGGAAGGGCCAAACAAACCAACCCAGGGTCCAAACTACTGGACCTACAAATGCCATACTTGTGTTTAAAAGGGCGGTAAGGGGTTCAGTAAGGTTGTTCCTTGTAATTCTTTCATATTCGGCCTGATCCAGATCCGGGTCAGCAAGGCCCTTTTTCCCAGCATAGCGCCAACCAAGAATCCCCATCAGGCCAGCAATGAAAAGACTTATGCATTGCAGGGCAGGGGAGGAAGGACCACCTTCGACCTCCGG
>JANQSY010000183.1 GCA_028279065.1 Cytophagales bacterium | reverse complement strand
AATCAATATCATTTCCGATTGATTCAAACAGTTTTCTTGAATAAGGTTCAAAATTAACCCCTCCGTGCACCAACAGTGAAAAGACAGGAAAGAGGATCCAGGAGATCTTTCCAAACTTTTCACTGTTGGTGCACGGAGGGGTTAATTTTGAACCTTATTCAAGAAAACTGTTTGAATCAATCGGAAATGATATTGATTCATTGGAGACTTTTCCTGCTTCTGAAGGGTTTTTTGCCTACCAGGATCTAAGGAAGAGTGAGGGTCTTTTGTTGAATATCGACAGTGGGATTTTTTTCGAGTTTATCCCAATGTCCGAGATCCACGACGAAAACCCTCGTAGACTGAGTTTAAGAGATATTGAGTTGGGTGAGAATTATTCCTTGATCATAAATTCGAATGCCGGCTTATGGGGTTATGAAATTGGTGATACGGTCAAATTCGTCTCAAAAGAACCATACCGTCTGGTTGTGACGGGAAGGGTAGCACATTTTATTTCGGCTTTTGGGGAGCACGTGATCGCCGAGGAAGTTGAGAAGGCATTGGACAAAGCAGTGCAGAAATTTCCGGAAGCGGAGGTCGTGGAATTCACCGTTGCTCCACTTGTTAATCAGGAAAAGGGAAGATCCAGGCATGAATGGTTTGTTGAGTTCTCAAACCAGCCCGAGGAAATCGAAAAGTTCTCCGTTTTCCTTGATGAGCAGCTACAGGTCTTAAATTCATATTATAAGGATCTAATTCAGGGATCCATCCTGGACCGACTCAGGATCATACCAATCGAAAAGGAAGGTTTTAGAAGGTATATGAGGTCAAAAGGTAAGCTGGGGGGGCAGAATAAAGTTCCGAGATTGGCTAACAACAGAAAAATTGCAGACGAACTAATTGCTTTTAAAATCCAAGAATTAGCATGAGAAGTATTTCAATCCTGGGCTCCACTGGAAGCATAGGCAAGCAAACCCTTGATGTGGTAAAAAGGTATCCCGAAGAATTCAAGGTTCTTGGACTTACAGCCAGGCGAGATCATTCCAATCTTATCAAGCAGGCATTGGAATTCAAGCCTCAAAAAGTGGCCTTGCTTGATGAACAATCATATTTGGAAGCTTCTAATCAATTATCCGGTTCAGGGATTGAGGTCCTAAAAGGAGAGCAAGGGATCAATGAGATCGCCTCGATGGATGGAGTGGATACTGTGTTGACATCGACAGTAGGGTTTTCAGGATTTATTCCCACCATTTCTGCCATAGAGGCAGGAAAAAATATTGCCTTAGCAAATAAAGAAACACTTGTAGTAGGAGGAGACCTGATTACAAAGTTGGCAGAAAGCCATGGGGTCTCGATCATCCCGGTAGATTCAGAGCATTCCGCCATATTCCAATGCATGGTTGGAGAGCAGGAAAAGGATATTAGCAGGATCATCCTTACTGCCTCTGGAGGTCCCTTCAGGGGGTATTCCCTTGATGACCTGAAGGGCATTGGACCCGACCAGGCATTAAAACATCCAAACTGGGATATGGGGGCTAAGATCACCATCGATTCAGCCACACTAATGAATAAAGGTCTGGAAGCGATTGAGGCAAAATGGCTTTTTGGGCTCAGAACCGAACAGATAGAAGTGGTGGTTCATCCTCAATCCATAATCCATTCCATGGTGGAATTCATTGACGGTTCGATAAAGGCTCAGATGGGTATCCCTGATATGAGACTGCCCATTCACTATGCCTTATCCTATCCTCAACGAATAGAAGGGGATTATCCAAGAATGGACTTTAGGGAGCCCTTTCAACTAGATTTTGAACCTCCTAACCTAAAAACATTCCAAAACTTACACTTGGCTTTTGAGGCGATGAAAAAAGGTGGAAATTTGCCCTGCGTTTTGAACGCATCGAATGAAATAGCTGTTCAGGGATTCTTAGAGAGGAAATTGGATTTCCTTGGAATTCCTAGGGTAGTTGAAAACTGTTTGACTAAACTTGATCATATCGAAAAACCAGGTTTGAAGGAACTATTAGCAACAGACCAGGAAACCCGGGAGGTCGCAAAGGATTTAATTAACTAAATGGAAGGATTAATAATGGCGGCCCAGTTAATTCTAGGGCTATCAATACTTGTCGGAATCCATGAATTCGGACATTTGATCGCGGCGAAGATCTTTGGGATGAGGGTGGAGAAGTACTCAATAGGTTTTCCTCCGCGTATCTGGGGATTCAAATGGGGGGAAACAGAATATTCAATCGGGGCAATCCCTCTTGGCGGATTTGTAAAGATCTCAGGGATGGTTGACGAATCCCTGGATGTTAAGGAAATGGCCAAGGAACCGGAGCCCTGGGAATTCAGAGCTAAGCCCGCATGGCAACGATTAATAGTAATGCTGGGAGGAATCATCCTGAATGTGGTTACAGGCGTTGTCATTTTCGCCATGATCAACTTTTTCTATGGAAAGACCTACCTGGATAAGGATCAGGCGAATACCTACGGGATCTATACCTATCCCCTAGCCGAGCAAATGGGGTTGGAAAGAGGGGATAAGGTTATCAGGTTGAATGGAAAGGATTTTGAGGACTTTGCTGATGTCCAAAGTGGTTCCTTTTTGATCGAGGATAACCCCACAGTTACGGTGATCAGAAATAATGAGGAGATCACATTAAATGCTCCTGCCGGGTTGCTGTCGGAAAAGATCAAAAGAAAATCAGAACCTTTTGCCGATGCCCTGGAGCCCTTAAAGATCGAAAGGGTAATGTCCGGATCAAATGCGGATAAGGCAGGCCTCGCCGAAGGAGATAAGTTTCTTTCTATTAATGGGGATTCTGCAGTATTCCTTCAGGATTTTCTCGACAAAATGAAGAGCATACCCGGTGAAACAGCCAGCTTTGAGGTGGTCAGAGATGGCGAGATCATTACCATGGATATCCCTGTTACGGAGCAGGGCACTATCGGCTTTCAGTTCAGCGGAACTTTGGAACGTTCCACCCGTGATTATGGTTTTTTTGAGTCTTTCCCGGTTGGGACTTCTCAATCTTTCAAAGTCCTGGGGGATAATATAAAAGGTTTCAAGAAGATACTTTTCGGGGAGATACCCGCAAGCCAGGCGGTGTCCGGACCGATCGGAATAGCCACTTTTTTTGGGGGAACATGGATCTGGCAAAAGTTCTGGTATATCACCGGGCTACTTAGCCTGATCCTTGCATTCATGAACCTTCTTCCAATCCCAGCCCTGGACGGTGGGCATGTCCTGTTCCTCCTGGTTGAGATGGTAAGTGGGAGAGCGCTGCCAATAAAGTTCATGGAGGTGGCTCAAAAGACCGGTATGGCCATATTGCTGGTTCTTATGGCCTTCGTGATCTTTAACGATATCCTTAAACTATTTCAGTAGGATCAATCCCTGAAGATCTCAAATTCCACCCTTCTGTTCAGACTGCGATCTTCTTCGGTTTGTTCATCTGGAACAATCGGCCTGTCAAATCCATATCCGATGGCGGTGACCCTTGAAGGGTCGATCTTTCCATTGATAAGTATAAATTCCCTAATTGCCGAGGCCCGTTCCTGGCTCAACCGATGATTGGTCTCATAATCACCCTTTGAATCGGTGTGACCACCAATGGTAACCTTAAAGTCCGGATGGTCAAGAAGGAATTCGATCACTTTCCAAATATCCGATTCCATCTGGGGAAGGATCTCTGATTCTCCTTCATGGAATTCAATGGACTGGAATTTCAGTTTACTTGAGATCGGCTCAGCGGTATAGATCTGGTCAACACTTTCGGATAGAGTAAAGATCTCTTCGATCCTGAAAAAGTCTTCCCCCTGGATAATCAGAAGGTAGGAATTATCATTGATCAGATCGAACTCAAATGTTCCGTCTTCTCTAAGATATTTTGGGGCGATGTCAATGCCTTGGTCAAGATCAATGATCGAAACTATCCCACTCATGGGTTTACCTGTTGCCGTATCCACAACCTTTCCCTTGAACTTGGTGGTTGCAAGGGGTTGTCCTCTCATCGGAATAGGAAAAGAGTAAAGATCCAAGTTTTCAAGATCGGTCTCTTCAGAGCGGGCGTAATAAAGGAATTCTGATTTGGAATCCAGGGTGAAGTAGTACTCACTGCCAGGTCCGTTTACGAGGGGACCGAGATTTTGGGGCTCTCCAAAACCCCCTGAATTGCGCTTTCTTGTTTTGAAAAGGTCATAAGAACCGAAGTTTTTTATCTGTCCATTTGAACTGAAATAAAGAACAGGTTGAGTAGGATGATAGAATGGACTTACCTCGTTTTCACGGGTATTGATCTTTGGTCCCAGATTCCTTGGTGGCCCCCAGTTGCCCATCTCATTCTTCACGGAAAAATAGATATCAGCAAGTCCAAACCCTCCTAATCGATCCGAAGAGAAGAACAAAGTGTCTTCGTTCGTTGAAAGCGTCGGTTGGGAATCCCACGCTTTTCCATTGACGGAGTGACCAAGATTCTTTGCCTGACCCCAAGTCGAATCCTCCTTTCGTTTCACATAGAAAATATCGCAGTCACCATAGCACTGGGGACAATTACACCTGGAAAAATAAAGAGTTTGGCCATCTCTGCTCAGGTATGGAGAGCCTTCATTATAGGGGCTATTGATCGCTTCGATCGGAAGTGCGTAAGACCATTGCCCATCATATTTTGGAGATTCAAATAGGTCTTCATTGGGCCTGAGCTTCAAAAATTCAAAGACCGTGTTCCGGGTGGAAGTGAAGATCATCAGATCTGCTTCGAAGTTCAATGCCGGACCATAATCTGCAGCATCCGAGTTTATATCTGGCCCCATATTCTTATAGATCTCCGGACCTACCAGGGTATCAACCAGCCCTTCGATACCAACAAAATCATAGTAATACTTTATAGGAACAAAGATGTCCTCATCCATTAAGGTCAGGGAATCATAGTGAAGGCGTACTTCGGTTCTCCTCACACTGGAGTGTTTCAGTACAAGTCGGTATGCCGCTTTTGCGTTTTCGTATTGTCCAAGCCCTTCATACAATTGACCCAGGATCCATAGCATCTCCAGATCCCTATAGAAATTTTGCACTCCAAAATTGCTAATGTATTCTTCCAGGGTCCTCAACAGTTTCTTGGTTTTCCCCTTGTACTGGTATTTATTTATCTTATTAAGTTCAGCTTCGTCCACATAGAGTGGCTGCACATATAGATTGGGGAATTCAAATGGGTTGATAATGTTCTCAATCTCGTGCTTGTTCCTCTTCTTTTTCTTACCCTTTGCGTCTAGCTCAGGTATGAAGACCAAAAGTATGCTCAGACAAAAGAGGAAAGATCGAAAGACGTTCAAATTCGGAGGACTTAGAATTTTGCTTCAATATTAACTCTTATCAATGATTTCAAAAACCTATCTATGGCTGATTGGCATATGTATTGCGTTATTTCTCGTGCATTCCAACAATAGCCCTTAGTACCGGTGATCATACACACTTGGTGCCATTATGGCATGAATATCTGCATATGCGCGACAAAAATGACTTTTTGACCCCGTCCTACCTGCTACAGGATTTTGAGGAGGACTCAGGGGATCTGATCCCATTGGTGACCACGGATGATGGAGACGAAAAAGAACTTGAAAATCTTCCCGGTGCGTTGCCCATTCTTCCACTTAGGAATACAGTGTTATTCCCCGGAATGGTCATTCCAATTACAGTGGGGAGGTCTAAATCCATCCGATTGGTCAAGGATGTATATAAGGCAAATCGGATCATAGGCGTTGTAACTCAGAAGAACTTCCAAAAGGAGGATCCTGAGCTTAATGAACTTTACAAGATCGGAACAGTAGCCAAGATCATTAAGATGCTTGTGATGCCTGATGGAAACACCACGATCATCATCAGAGGAAAGGCGAGATTTGAGCTGGGTCAGGAACAAAGCCGCGAGCCCTTTTTCACAGCTCAATACGAGTTGCTCGAAGATAAATTTCCCGAAAAACCAGATAAGGAACTGAACGCCCTAATGGATTCCATCAGGGAATCTGCCAATCGGATACTTACCATCAATCCTGAGATCCCCAGGGAAGCTCAAATGGCCTTGGATAATATTGAGAATCCAATGTTTCTGATCAATTTCTTGTGTTCGAATGTCAATGCTGAGATCACGGAAAGGCAAAAATTATTGGAGATCAATGGAATCCGGGGCAGAGCTACAAAGCTTCTTGAATTGATGTTAAAGGATATCCAAATGCTTGAACTCAAAAATGAGATCCAAAGCAAGGTGACAACGGATATCGATCAGCAGCAAAGGGATTATATGCTTCGTCAGCAAATGAAGATCCTTCAGGATGAATTGGGATATGATACACCGGAAAAGGAGATCGAGTTATTCAGGCAAAGGGGAGAAGGAAAAAAATGGCCAAATGAGGTTAAGGAACACTTTACCAAGGAGTTGGATAAGCTTGTAAGGATAAATCCGGCATCGGCTGAATATCCTGTGATGATGAATTATGTGGAACTTCTCCTGGAGTTACCTTGGGGGGAGTTCACCGCGGATGATCTGGATCTGCAAAAAGCAAGGAAAGTACTGGATGCAGATCATTTTGGTCTGGAAAAAGTTAAGGACAGGATCATAGAGTACCTGGCTGTTTTAAAACTCAAAGATGATCTTAAAGCTCCAATTCTATGTTTCTATGGTCCTCCAGGCGTAGGAAAAACATCCCTCGGAAGATCAATTGCTTCAGCGCTAGGAAGGAAATATGTCAGGATGTCTCTGGGGGGTATCAGGGATGAAGCGGAGATTCGGGGGCATAGAAAAACATATGTTGGCGCCATGCCTGGCCGTGTGGTACAGAACGTAAAGAAGTCAAAGTCCTCTAATCCGGTTTTTGTATTGGATGAGATCGATAAGGTAGGAGCGGATTTCAGAGGAGATCCGTCCTCTGCTTTGCTTGAGGTACTGGACCCAGAGCAGAACGAGACATTTGTTGATAATTACCTTGAGGTGGAATATGACCTATCAAAGATTCTCTTCATTGCTACCTGTAATTCCCTTGATACCATCCAACCAGCTCTAAGGGATAGGATGGAGATCATTGAAATAAATGGTTATACACTTGAAGAAAAGATCCAGATAGCCAAGAAGCACCTTATTCCAAAACAAAGGGAGGAGCATGGTCTTAAAGCATCCGACCTGTCATTATCTAAGTCCGGGATCCAATTGATCATAGAAGGTTATACGCGGGAAAGTGGGGTCAGGGACCTGGAAAGAAAAATCGGTCGCGTGTGCAGGGCAATTGCTAAGAAAGTGGCCTTGAAGGAAAAATATAAGCCAGGCCTTGGGCCTGAACAGATCTCTGAGGTTTTAGGGGCTGTGGATTTTGAGAGAGATAAGTATGAACAAAAGGATGCAGCCGGAATTGTTACCGGACTTGCCTGGACAAGATTTGGTGGTGAGATCCTGACAATCGAATCCCTGTTGGCCCCAGGAAAAGGAAAACTGACCTTATCGGGACAGTTGGGTGATGTGATGAAGGAGTCCGCATTGGCTGCTTTGAGCTACCTGAAAGCACATTCAGGCGATCTGAACATAGACAGGTCAGTATTTGAGAAATACGATGTTCATTTGCACGTGCCCGCCGGGGCAGTGCCCAAGGACGGACCATCTGCAGGTATCGCAATGCTTACCGCATTGGCCTCGCTCTTGACGCAAAGGAAGGTTAAATCGAAACTTGCCATGACAGGGGAGATTACCCTTAGTGGAAAAGTGCTTCCTGTCGGTGGTATAAAGGAGAAGATCCTCGCCGCCAAAAGAGCTGGGATCAGACATCTCCTGATGAGCAAAAGGAATCAAAAGGATATAGAGGAGATCGAAGCACAATTGGTAAAAGGATTGGAAATAAATTATGTTGATCATGCCGATGAAGTCTTGGGTTTTGCCCTTTTAAAACAAAAGGTGAAGGCCCCATTTATTTTTAATTGATGATTCTTTATCAATTTTCCTGAAAGAATTTCGTTGGCACTTTTGATGTATAGGTTACTTCTCCTAATTCTTGTTATGATCCCATTGGCTGGCAGGGCTCAGATCGGGGGTACCCAGGACTTTTCTTATTTGCATTTTATTAAATATGCAAAGATTGAAGCATTGGGTGGTGAGCTCATATCTGATAGGGGCAAGGATGTGAATTCATTTTGGAATAACCCCGCCTCGCAGACCGATGAAAGATCTCAATGGGCCTCGTTTTCATTCTTTCCGTTCTATTCCGGGGTGAATAACTATCTGGTTAGTTTTTCAGTTGAAGAAAAGCACACCGGGGTATGGAGTGGGGGCTTGAGTTATACCGATTATGGGTCTTTTCAAGGCAAGGACGATGCGGGAAATGATCTTGGAGAGTTTTCAGCCAATAGCTTTTTCACGGGTATTTCCTATTTATATCCACTCGAGCCGTTCTCTGTTGGAGCCACTATAAAGCTGGCAGGAAGCAGGATCCAGGATTACAGCCAAACTGGGATCTTCCTCGATATTGGAGGGCAATTTTCACACCCGGACAAGGATTGGGTCATAGGGTTGACCATTCAGAATGTGGGTTTTGCTATTTCAAGATTTGATGAAGGGCAAGGTTTCACACCACCTATTGATATTCAATTGGGAACCAGCTTCAAGCCGGAGCATATGCCCTTCCGTTTTTCTGTGACCCTTCATTCTTTGTATCAGTATGACATCGTTTATCTTGATCCGAATTCCTCCTCAGGTCTGGATCCCAGTGGGAACCCTACAACAGAAGAAAAATCAACCTTTGATAAGATCGCTTCGCATTTTGTTTTGGGAGGTGAATTTGTGTTTTCTCCTAAGTTTAATTTAAGACTAGGCTATAATCACTTAAGGAGAACCGAGCTTAGAATTGAGGAACGATCAGCCCTTTCAGGGTTTTCATTTGGCTTTATGGCCAGGATCAAATCCTTTTCTTTTGAATATACCCGATCCTATTATCACATTTCAGGAGGCAGAAATCTGTTCACGATTCAACTAAATTTGAATCCTCTCCTTTCCAAAGACCTATCGAATTAGAACAATGCTTGATAAGAATTTTTTTACCCCGAAACAGATCGTCAAGGAGCTTGATAAATACATAATCGGTCAAACCGATGCCAAGAAGAATGTTTCCATTGCCCTCAGAAACCGTTGGAGAAGGTTGCAGACCGAAGAGGAAATGCAGAAGGATATTGTACCAAACAATATTCTTATGATAGGTTCTACGGGTGTTGGGAAGACTGAGATAGCCCGGCGGTTGGCCGATGTTGCCAAAGCACCCTTCACAAAGGTTGAAGCCTCTAAATTCACAGAGGTAGGATATGTAGGTCGGGATGTTGAAAGCATGGTCAGAGATCTGGTCAGGCAAGGGGTAAAAATGGTCGAGGAAGAAAAGAAGAAGGAGGTCAGGAAAAAGGCAGAAGAAACCGTTGATGATAGGATTTTGGATATTCTGATCCCTCCAATAAAACAAACTACATCGGTTCCATTGCCCCATGCACCTGAAGAGGATAAAAAGCTGGATCCTAAGGAAGAGCTGGATCTCAATGAGAAAACCAGAGAAAGATTCAGGGAAAAACTAAAGAACCGAGAATTAGAGGATCGAAAGGTTGAGATCGATGTCAAGAATCAATCCATGCCAGGTCTGGGCTTTGTCGGTGGCGGGGTCGATGAGGTATCAATGATGAACATCCAGGAAATGATATCCGGAATGATGCCCAAGAAACAGAAAAAAAGAAAGGTATCTATTAAGGATGCAAGAAAGATCCTTTTGGAAGAAGAGATGGCAAGGATGATCGATATGGAAGAGGTTAAGGAGGAGGCTATCTCCAGGGTCGAAAACCTTGGAATTATTTTTATTGATGAGATCGATAAGGTTGCAGGCCACAGCCAAAAGGGGGCAGGTCCGGATGTCAGCCGGGAAGGGGTCCAAAGAGACCTGCTTCCAATTGTTGAAGGTAGCACGGTCAACACCAAATATGGAGTTGTAAAGACGGATCACATTCTCTTCATAGCGGCTGGAGCATTTCACGTTTCTAAACCCTCGGACCTTATTCCCGAATTGCAGGGCAGGTTTCCAATCCGTGTTGAGTTGGAGAACCTTAGCCAGAAGGACTTTTTCCGCATACTAAAAACTCCTAAAAATGCCTTAACTAAGCAATATAAAGCCTTACTTGAGGCTGAAGAGGTCCAAATTGATTTTAGCGATAAAGCTCTTGAGGTGATCGCTGAAATGGCATTTAAGATCAACGAAGAAGTTGAGAATATTGGGGCAAGACGACTCCATACGGTAATGAGTGCTTTGTTGAATGAGATCCTGTTTGAGGTACCGGACTCCATATCTCCCGGGACCAAGCTTGATGTCACCCCGGAAATGGTTCGAGAGAAGCTTTCAGATCTTGTGCAGAATAAAGATCTGAGTCAGTTTATATTGTAATCTCTGCTGCCATATTCCAAGACCTACTCACTATATTTGCGGCTTCTTTTCAAAAACCCATTTTTTAAATGAAGATTTCCATAGTTGGAACCGGATATGTTGGCCTTGTTACGGGTACCTGTTTTGCTGAAGTAGGACTTCAGGTAACATGTATCGACATTGATTCCACCAAGATCGAAAACCTGAAAAAGGGAATTCTTCCGATCTATGAACCAGGTCTTGAGGAAATGGTCCTGAGGAATCTGGAGAACAACAGATTGACATTTTCTACAGACCTGGGGACAAGTATCCAGGATTCTGATGTGGCATTCATTGCCGTAGGCACTCCACCTGATGAGGATGGAAGCGCAGACCTGAAGCATGTACTTGGAGTGGCCAGGGCAATTGGTGAAAACATGCGACATTATTGTGTTGTAGTGACCAAAAGTACCGTGCCTGTTGGAACTGCTAAAAAGGTTCATGATGAAATTACCCAGGCTATGGAGAAGAGGCCTGATGACATCGAATTTGATGTCGCTTCAAATCCCGAGTTTCTAAAGGAAGGTGCCGCGGTCCAGGATTTCCTAAAGCCGGACAGGATCGTGATCGGAGTTGAATCTGAAAGAGCTCAAAAAATATTGCAAAAACTGTATCATCCATTTACTCTTAATGGTCATCCATTGATCATGATGGATATACCTTCGGCCGAAATGACCAAGTATGCAGCAAATTCCATGTTGGCAACCAAGATCAGCTTCATGAATGATATCGCAAATCTCTGTGAGGTTTTGGGTGCTGATGTCAATATGGTCAGAAAAGGTATCGGAACGGATCCAAGGATCGGGAACAAATTCATCTATCCAGGGGCGGGTTATGGTGGCTCCTGTTTTCCTAAGGATGTCAAGGCCCTGATCAGTACAGGAGAGGAGAACAATTATGATCTCAAGGTCCTTAAGGCTGTAGAGGAAGTGAATCAAAGACAAAAAGGAGTCCTTTTCAAGAAGATGAAGGAAAGATATGGGGATGAGATCGCGGGAAAAACAGTTGCAATATGGGGTCTTTCTTTTAAGCCTAAGACCGATGATATGCGAGAGGCACCTTCTCTGGTCCTAATCGACCAGTTGATCGGGGCAGGGGCGAAGGTCCAATCCTATGACCCGGTTGCAATGCCTGAAGCGAAAAGAATACTTGGAGACAAGGTACAATTTGGTTCAAATCCCTATGAAATTCTTGAGGGTGCTGATTTTCTTACCATAGTGACAGAATGGTCTGAGTTCAGGTCACCTGATTTTTCAAAAGTAGGTTCACTTCTTAAAGAGAAAGTCATATTTGATGGTAGGAATATCTATGACCTTGAAGACATCAAGGAGTATGGATTTGAATACCATGGAATAGGGATCATCAATTCAAATTCACATGCATAGAAAAAGGGTATTGGTCACCGGGGGAGCAGGGTTCCTCGGCTCCCATCTTTGCGAAAGATTGCTGGAGCGCGGTGATGAGGTACTCTGCATGGATAATTACTTCACGGGTTCAAAGGACAATGTAAGG
Source organism: Cytophagales bacterium (assembly GCA_028279065.1). GTDB lineage: Bacteria > Bacteroidota > Bacteroidia > Cytophagales > CCMP332 > JANQHS01. The sequence goes on along the minus strand of JANQSY010000183.1, from coordinate 3,448 downwards.
CATCTTCTTTCAAATCCTTTTTTCGAGCTTATAAGGCATGATGTCACACACCCTTTCTTTTATGAGGTTGATGAGATCTACAACTTGGCCTGCCCGGCCTCTCCTATCCATTATCAATACAACCCTATTAAAACAGTCAAGACCTCTGTTTTGGGAGCGATCAATTGCCTTGGCCTCGCAAAAAGGGTTAAGGCGAAGGTTTTCCAGGCTTCTACAAGCGAGGTATATGGTGATCCGAAGGAACATCCTCAAAAAGAAAGCTATTGGGGTCATGTAAACCCTTACGGCCCCAGAGCCTGTTATGATGAAGGCAAAAGATGTGCAGAGACCTTATTTCTGAACTACCATCAGCAAAATGGAGTAAATATCAGGATCATCAGGATCTTTAATACCTATGGGCCTCGCATGCATGAAAATGATGGGCGAGTCGTTTCCAATTTCATTGTCCAGGCTCTTAAGGGAGAAGATATCACGGTTTATGGAGAAGGGAACCAGACCAGGTCTTTTTGTTTTGCAGATGATCTTGTCAGAGGTATGATGTTGCTGATGGATGGCCCCGATGATCTGAACTACCCAATCAACATTGGGAACCCCAGGGAGTTTACCATTTTGGAATTGGCTGAAAAAGTCATACGTCTAACCGGATCAAAATCGAAGATCGTTTACAATCCTCTGCCGAAAGATGATCCAATGCAACGCCAACCGGATATCAGCCTTGCCAAGGAAAAATTGGATTGGGAACCAACCATTGACCTGGAAACCGGCCTTAAAAAGACAGTTGAATATTTTTCGAATCACCTAAAACAGACTTAGGCGCAGCATCCCCGCTAATTCTGTTTTTTGATTTCCATCGATCTGATCCAACCCTGATCCTACTTGATCCCTGTCAAGGTAACTTGTATGATTAAGTCTTACCCAAATAGAAACCCGATTCATCGGCCTGAATTTGGCCAGGATATTCATATGCAAGCCCGATCCCGAAAATGAAGGGATAGAGTATTCCCAAAAAAGGTTTTTTTCGAAAAGGTAAATGGCAGTAGCATGGGATTCGGTATCGAATAGACAAACCATTGCAGAGAGGTTTTTTTTGGAATTTCCAATGATCAGTTCTTGGGAAAGCCCAAACCCTGACTGGCTCCCTTCCGAAGAAAAGTGATTGAATAAAAACTTGGTATTCGATCTGAAAATCGGAGAAAACTCTCGTTGGTAGGAAAAGTATGATCTGAAATTCTGTTGATCTTTTGTGGTTTCAATGTTGCTTTTTTTCTCGTTTCTGATCACTAATCGGAAAATATCCGATCTTGATTTCCTGTATCTAAGGTGGATTAGGTTGTCCAACCCTGTTGAAAGCAGGGATTGATGGTTTTGTGGGGCGATTCTTGAGAAAAGATCCGAATACCCCTCAATTGAGATTTTGTGATTTGGGATCCAACGGAACGAAAGATATGTTCCCTGCTCGTTTCTCGCTCCGGAGAACTCCCCGAATGGGTTTGCGTTGAGATGCACAAATGAAGGAGAAAGTGATCTGAATAGCACCCCAAGATCAAGTTTCCTGGTTGCTTGAATAATGCTACCGAGGATTAAAGCATGAGCTCCTGGATCGGAGACAGCAAACTCCCCAAAGCTGAAAAAATTTTTCTCTTGAAACGAAAAGCTGCTTCCAGCATGAGTAAGGCCTTTTTCTGCAAGGGTTTTTCCTTCCCTGATCCATGGGTATTGAAATTGATCGTGCCTAAAATTGAGGCTAAAGGACAGTTTGTTCTCGAAGAGCTTCCTTTTTAAAAATCCGCCTGCCGATCTTAGGGAAAGGCTGCTCAATTTTTCCTGGTCTGCGGAGGTCCGGAAAGTTCCTGAGGAATTCAATGATTTAAAGAAAGGTCCAATTCCCGCTCCTTGGTTGTAGATTGTGGCATTTAGATCAAGATCCGAATAATAGCTGGTGATCTCTGTACCCTTCAGATCGATGCTCGTAGCAAATCCCCTAAAATTCCCTCTCTCAAAAGAAGAGGTGTAAGGCCTTAATCCTGGCTCGGGTCTTTTGATCGAGTAAATGGTTTCAGGGCCTTTTCCCATGCTAAATCCCTGAGAAAAGATCAAACCCTCCCCATGTTGAATAAAAAAGTCCCCAAAGCAAATCTTTTTTATCGTCTTGTTTGGTTCCAGAAATAAATGGGCCGACCAATAGGCTTGTCTCCAGGGATCGGCTATATCCTTTATACCCACCTCCCCTGCATCCTTATCCAATAGAATACCAATCGAATAGTTTCCATACTTTCTATGCAGAATTCGAAATCTTGTGGCCAGTGAATTGCCCAAAAATCCGCCTGATTCCGGATCTTTTTTAAAGCCTTCCTTTTGTTGGGTCAGGCCCTTAACCCTATACAAGAGGAAGGATACATCTGGGTTAAAAAATTTCTGCTTAAGATCTTGAAACGTGATTTTCCTGACCACCAAAAACCTGGCTGATAACCATTGAATATGCTCAGCGCTAAATCCCTTGATGGTTTGAATTTCATTGATATGGAAAAGGGGGCGGTTTTCTCTTAAGAATTCAATTAAGTTGTGTTTTTGTTCCTGGTTCAGGAAGGGAAGAGCCATTATCTCATTCAATGGGATCTCATTCAGGTCTTGCTTTTCAAATTTTATCAGGTCAACCTGACCTACCTGTTTTTCCAGGGATTCGTCAGAAAGGTTTGATTCAGCGATTTCCAACTGAAGAAATTCTTTTGAGTCCTGAGAAAGGCAATAGCTGGAGACAAGAAAGCAACCAAGGACTATCGATCTATTCATTGCAACCTAATGAATAGGAGATGGAGGCATTCATAGAAAGCCCAAGGTCCCTGTGTAGCCTGACCCCAAAACCAGGGATCCATTTCTTTCCGATGAATTCAATACCGGTTGAGATCTCAGATCTTGCCGGTGAAGTACCAAGGAAGATGTTTACTGCAGGGATGGGAGATATAATGAGGGCAAGTTTTAGGAAAGCCGGGAGTTCAATGGTTTTAGAGATTTCTCCTAAAAAGGTCAGCCATTCGCTTGACCTATATCTAAACCCGGTCCTCAGTGTTGTTGGAAGGTACTCTTTGGTTCCGTTTATGGTATAGTAACTTAAACTTGGGTTTATAAAGGAGATCCCAATGTCAAGATCAGGGATGATCCTGATCATGCCTCCAAGGTCAAGAATCGGTACAATTGCTTGACCATATTCTCCAAAATCCCATTGAAGTAATTGAAGACTCCCTCCAAACGAATAGTCCTCTTTTCCAAAGCCATAGGCCAGTATCAACCGGGTGCTTGAGACCCCTTGCTGGCCTTCTTGCTCAATTCCGAACGCGGTGACCCCAATACTTAAAGGGATATGTGCGGAAAACCTCATCACCTTTAGTTGGGGGATGAAAAATGGCACCGTAAAGGCCGAGGATATGGTTCCTTTTTTTACAAAACCAAG
>JANQSY010000169.1 GCA_028279065.1 Cytophagales bacterium | reverse complement strand
CTACATCGAGGCAGTGGAAAGGGATGGAGCCTATAGCTCCAGGTCAAACATCTTTGAGGTTGAGTTTGAGAACCTGCCTCTGATCGCCAACGTCATCACCCCCAACAACGATGGAGCCAACGACACCTGGCTGATCGACAACAGGGAACTCTATGGGGAGGTCAGGGTACAGGTGCTTGACCGCTATGGAAACATGATCTATGAGTCGGACAACTATCAGAACGACTGGGATGGTGGGGACCTGAATCCCGGAACCTACTATTACCTGGTCATCATCGATAAACTCAACATCACCTCACAAGGGCCGCTGATGATTATGAAATAGAAAAAAATCACCCAAATAGGGCTATTATGGCCCTTTTTTAGCTGCTCTCGATTAGCTAATTTTATCCTTCTATATGGAGGAATACTACAAGAAGCATTCATGATCAATAGGCTAAGATTTATCCTTTTTTCTTTCATTTATTTCCTGGGTAACCTGGAAGGTTTTTCCACCCACATAATGGGTGGTGAGGTGACCTACAAATTCCTAGGATTGCAAGGCGCGAATTACCAATACGAGATCATGTTCAATGTTTATGTGGATTGGGACTCTACAGCCGCTCCTTTTTACCAAAATAATGGTGGGGTCATTCCCGGTATAAACTATGGTGTTTATGACAATTCCAACAACACCCTTTTTGGCGGAAGCCGAAATATTCAAAATACAGATACCACAAGGTATATTCCTACCCTTCCGCCTGGCTGTAATGTTCCGGGGATAAGCTCACTCAAGATCACGATAAACACATTCATTGATACGGTACTTTTGCCCAGTCCGTTCAATCAGTATTCAATAGTATTTCAGAATTGTTGCCGCAATAATTCCTCGCTGAATATTGTAAACCCCGACGCCACCGGAATTGTGATGATGAATAAGATGGCTCCAAATTTTGTCGAAAACTCCTCACCCCAGTTCCTTGATCCAGCGGTTCCATTTATGTGTACCGCGGATACTACAACATTTTCCAATAATGCTTTTGATCCCGATGGAGACCTCCTGGTATACAAGTTCATCCCGACTAAAATTGCCGTTCCACCTTTTTTTCCAGCCCCTACTTACGATGTTGATCAGATACCCAATGCCCAATACCAACCTGGGTATGATTCATTGAACCCCTTTGGTCCCAACGGTTATGCATTCATCAACAGCACAAATGGTTTGACCAGGTATTACTCTCCAAATCCTGGTGAGTATTCCATAACCATCGAGATTGAAGAATACCGGGATATCAATAATGATGGGATCGATGATCTCATCGGTACAACCAGAAGGGAATTACAGTTTGTCGTTCGGAATTGCCCTCCAAATACTGCCCCTGAGGCTTCAGACGTGATTGTAAATGGCAATACCATACCAACCATCAACGGAACTGCCAATATCGACATCAATGAAGGTGATATTCTGACCTTCAATGTGAACGTTACTGATGCGAACAATGATTCTTTGGAAATCTTCATGGAAGGAGACATTATCGATGGAACCAATGGCTACACAGGACCTCTGGCTACCTTCCCTCCAGTCACTGGCACTGGAGCAGTGAGCTCAACCTTCAATTGGGCCCCCACATGCGGGATCACTGGTCAATACCTGGTTCAGCTTAATTTGAATGACTATGGTTGTCCTCCAAAATCTGATCTTGTCTTCTATAACATCAATGTCCGGGAATTTGAGTCTGCAGATCAATTGTTTGTCTCGGAGATCAATGAGTCCTCCGATTCCACTTGTTTCGACGGTAGTCCAAGAAAGTATTATACAACGAAAAACCCTACTGCCCTCAAACAATGGGAAGTGCTTAGCGGTGGAGGCATCAATGGATCCAATACCGATGACACGGTAAGTGTAACCTGGTCTGGTCCTGGAACACATTCCCTAAGGCTTATTGAAACATCGGCTTTGGGATGTGCCGATACGGCTGAGTTCGAGGTGGTAATAGTTACTCCTGAGGTTATTACAGCTACTAGCACCGATACTCTGATCTGCCCTGAGTCATCTACCCAATTGTTTGCCAACGGATCTTCCACAGGCTATGTCTGGAGCCCAAGTAACTTTCTGAGCGATCCCAATGTGCAAAATCCTATTGCCACACCGGACAGCACTACCACCTTTATGGTCTCTAAAGATGGTGGGTTCGGTTGTGCTACAGTAGATAGCATCACTATCGTGGTCAGCATAAACAATACTGATGCAGGGGTTAATATTTTCCTCAAGTCG
>JANQSY010000160.1 GCA_028279065.1 Cytophagales bacterium | reverse complement strand
ATTTGTTTCTTTTCGAATTGTTGATACCAAAAGATCCATCAGGGCGTCAACCTCTCCTTTTGGTCTGTTCCAATTTTCAGTAGAGAATGCAAACATGGTAAGGTGCTCAACTCCAAGCTCAACACATCCCTCAGTGGTCTCACGAACCGCTTTGATCGCATTTTGATGGCCAAAAACCCTTCTGGCTCCCTTGCTTTTTGCCCATCTGCCATTGCCATCCATGATCACAGCGATATGCCTGGGGATCTGGCCTGATTTCACCAATTCTGATAATTCCATCTATGCCTCCAAATCGGAGTGCAAATCTAAAAATTAACGGCTAAAACCCGTCGTAAGTATAGGGGCAGGGTATCTTGGTAATAATGTAACTTATCGAGATCCCTGTGAAGTAATACCAATCATCGTCATAGCGGTATCCTCGTTGGATTCCTGTAGCTGGGTCCACGTCTGAAGCTCCATCCAACATATCGTTAAAGGTCTTCCTAGCCCCTAACTCAAAACCTAGATTCGTCCTCTTTCCAACCATTGCCTTAACTCCAAGTCCGAAAGGAATGGCAAACTTGATCAGGTTTCCCTGGGCGGGCTCAGGGGAAGGAACAGGTGTACTGTAGAATCCTGCAAGGCCTCCAAACAAGTACAGAGTTACTTTGGGTCTATTATACTTATCCCGAAAATTGAAATAATTGATCTCAGCGGTCAGGGAACCCTCATATAGCCATGAACTAAAGGATAATTCATTGTATCGGGCCATGGCATCATTATACCTCTCCTGGTTGGCAGTTATCCTCCCAGCAGTGAAAGCGGCTCTTACCGCCCAAACCGGGCTATAGTTTCGCTTGAGGAATATTACGCCTCCAGGCCTTAGATTAAGAAGATCAATGTATTCAGATAGATCACCCCTATAAACCATTCCCCCCAAACCAATGCCCAACTCGGTTGATTGGGCATAACTACCATTGGAGAAGAGAAGAGAACCAATTAAAACAGACCCAAATAGAATTTTCTTCAACCTAAATTGTTTGAAGAGTTAACGATACCAAGGGGTTTTAATTTTACCTGAATTTCGGAGTTTGGATACCCTTCACCAAGATATATGAGATGTGGAATCCCCAAACAAAGTAAAGATCATTGTTAGCCGGATTTCCTCTTACCTCACCACCTTCTATCCCCTCCAAAGGCTCCTCTCCAGGGTTCAACCAGGTATACGGAAGGTTCGATAGGTCCTGATGGCCTCCGTAAACGTCATAAAGAGCTGACATTTCCCTTTGCCCCTGCGATGCTCCACCCTTAAATTCTCCGCTTCGGTTGGACATGGCTGCAGCCAAAGGATCATCAAATTTGTCGAGGTCCTTGTAATCGCCACTGACATCATCAAGATAATCAGTAAATGTGTATCTATACCCAAACTCGAATGACACGTCGATGTTGTTGGTCACTTTGTACTTTAATCCCAAACCAACAGGGACGATCGGTTGGATCCTTGAATAAGTATTTTCTTCAGTCTCCAGTGGTTTTAATGCTACCCAATCTCCATTCGCGGTCTTTGCTTGTGGATTATGATAAATGACCCCAATACCTAAATAGAAGTATGGGATCAACTTTGGTCTTTTTAAGAATGTACCCCTGTTCTCAAAAAGATCAACAACTCCGACCGCTGACAATTCAATGATGTTGTTCCTGAAATGAAGGTTCCTGGCATAACGAAAAAATCCTGATTCTGTATCGGAGATGTCTGCAGATGCGTAATCATCTCCTCTAAGTTGGCCCATGGATAATTGCGCTTTAGCCCAAAACCTTGGGTGAAATCTCCTGGCTGCAAAAAAGCTGAGTTGCGGCCTGGTAAATGAAAAATCGGCACTGGCAATGGAGGTGGTTGGCGCCAGGTCTCCGAAATAATTCATAGCGCTGATGCCTGCTCCAACCAAGGTATAGTGCTTCCTTCTGGAGAAAAACTGACCCTGGCTATCGGTTATCGATCCAACGATAAACAACACTGCAAATGCGATCCAAATTCCTTTTTTCATTTCGCGGTCTACTTCAAGTCTGACAAAAATAATCGAAAACCTTCAAAATCAAGCCTTAATTTCTGATATCCCTACCCCATGATAACTTTTCTCTTAGGGTTTGAAAGTGGATAATACCCTTGGGAGCATACAGATTGATCATAAAATCGGCCTTTTTGATCCTTACTTTGATATTATTCTCAATGGATATAGATCTCGAATCAAGGCTGATCAAAATATTATTTGACCTCCCCTCTATCTCAAAATCAATAACCGAGTCATCCGGGACCACCAAGGGTCTCAGATTTAAATTATGCGGGCAGATCGGGGTGATGATAAGATTCTGAGATCTTGGCAACACCAATGGTCCACCACAGCTTAGGGAATATCCTGTAGACCCTGTGGGAGTGGAAACCAAAACCCCATCCCCCCAATAACTGGTCAGGAAGTCCCCATTTACATATGCATGAGCGACGATCATTGAGGAGGTGTCTCTCTTAAGAATAGAAACCTCATTCAATGCGAAGCTTCCCTCTGAAAACAGATCTCTGCTCTCCGAAGAAAGATCGACCAATATCCTTTCTTCAACCGGACAATCACCCTTCATTACCGTCTGGAGAGCCTCTTTGAAGTCCTCCTTCTTGGTAGTAGCCAGGTAACCCATCCTGCCCGTATTGATGGCGAAGATCGGGATACCCAATTCCCGGACAAATGTCACCGTCTCCAACAATGTCCCATCACCTCCAAGGCTTATTGCCGAATCAACTTCAGGCAGTCCATGGAGGTTGGAAAACACTTTGTGGTCACCCAGGTCGATCTTGTTTTCCAGACATTGATCCCTGAAGGTCTGTTGAATGTAAGTGGTTGGGGAATATTTTTTCAGCTCCTGAAAGAACTCCTCAATAAAGGGCAGGGTCTCGGCACTAAACGGACGTCCATGAATAGCGATCCTCACCCAGCTACATATCTAGGTACTTGAAAAGAATATCAAGCCTTTCCTTTTCAACATTCTCGGAGGTTACCTCCTGGAATCTGGAAATAACATGGATACCGAATCTTTCGAATGTTGCCAAAAGCCTGTCGATCTCGGATTTATTCAATTTAAGGGTGACCTTGACTTTGGTAGGATCTTTTGGTTCAAATGCCAGGAAGCTCCCAATGATCTTGAATCCTTCTGATTCCGAAAGCCTGGAAATCTCAGCCAGGGAATAATCTTTGGCCTCCATTGATAGAACCAAAATCGCGCCTGGGATCTGGGCCCCCGTAATATTCGCAAATGCAGAAACAGTATCAGGAAGAGTGATCAGTCCAACATACTTTCCTTCTTCATCATGAACGGGGATCACCTCCAGGTCGTTTTCCACGGCTATCTGAACAACCTCAAATAAATGGATCGACTCATTTACTATGATCTCATCATTTTCGAGTTGGAACTCGGATACAGGCCTATCAAAGTCAGCTTTTGAATAGATCTCATCTTCATCCAGCATACCGATGAAAACTCCGTCGTCCACCACAGGAAGGGAACTTACCCGGAATTCATCCATGCGGTTCAGCCCATCCACGGCCGAGTTCTTAGAACTCAATGGGGGAATAAGGTCGTTTATGAGATCTTTTGCTATCATGCTTGCCCGTTTCTAAGAAATCCTGCCAGAATATAACTAAATCTTTTGGGTTGCTCCATCATTGGGGCATGGCAGCATTTGTCAATAAAATACAATTGAGAATTTGGGATCAACTTGTTGAATTCATGTGCAACGAGGGGGGGAGTTATTGTATCGTTCAATCCCCATATCAGGCAGGTAGGGACCTTTATATTGCCGATCTCCCCTGCCAGATTATGCCGCTGAGCTGCCTTGGCTATGGCGACAATATTCAGGCATTTGGGTATAGAGCAGGTTATGTCAAAAACCTCATCGATCAGTGCCTTCGAAGCTGTTTCCGGGTTATAGAAAGTATATTCCACTCTTTCCTTTATGTATTTGTAATCCCCTCTCTTGGGAAAGGATCCACCCATGGAATTCTCAAAAAGGCCCGAGCTACCTGTTAAAACGAGCTTCCTCACATTTTCCTGGTACTTCAGAGTGTAGATCAATGCAACATGGCCACCAAGGGAATTTCCCAGAAGGGTCATGTTCTTCAATCCCTGTGCTTCAACAAATTCTTCAATAAAATCCACCAGACCTTCAACGGAGGCTTTTCTTCTCGGCATAGTATAAATAGGCATAAGAGGTATAATGACCCTAAAGTCATTCTTAAATTCCTCTACCACGGAGTTCCAATTGCTCAGCGCACCAAACAGTCCATGAAGGAGAAGGAGAACTTTTCCCTGTCCCTCATCGACAAATTCAAATTTTCCATCTTTCTTAACCTGATACTCCATCCTATAATTAAGGAATTGGGAAAAATACGAAATTGTTCCTTCCTGTGTGTTTTTTAGGGTTTTTCAAGCCAGTTTTTAATGATCCGGAACCCGCTTTCGGTGAGTTCTGCTTCAGGATGAAACTGCAAGCCGAGGACAGAATCATTCTTGCCCCTAAACCCCATTACCTCACCTTTTTCAGTCCAGGCTATTCTTTCTAAACCTTCCGGTAGATCTCTTAGGATCAGTGAATGATATCGGACCGCATCAAATGGTGAAGGCACCCTCTTGAAAATCTGGTCACCATTATGAAACACCTTAGATAGTTTGCCATGGACCGGTTCATCGGCAAGGTCCAGATCGGCCCCATAAACCTCCCCTAAGGCCTGGTGTCCAAGGCAAATACCAAGTATGGGTATCTGACCCAGGTATTTTTCGATCAGCGCGGTAAGATTTCCTGATTTTGAAGGCTTAGAAGGTCCTGGAGAAATGATCAAACTCTTGTAATCCCCATGAAGTTTTTCAGGTGAAATATCATTTCTGATGACTTCACAATCCCCATTTACTCTTTTCACATAATCCAAAAGGATATATGAGAATGAGTCATAGTTGTCGATAAAAAGGATCAATTAGTTGAGGTAATGTGAGATGTGGTCAATGAAATCCTCCACAAAAGGAAAGAGGGGGCGCAAGGTTTCCAAAACCTTGGAACTGAATGGCATGATGTAAGGATAAAATTCTGAACCCTCGGAAATCTTAAGGCTGAAATCCGGAAGGAAGGACTGGAAGATCCAAAGGACAAGACTCAGGGCAAACATCCATTTGAAAACACCAAGAACAACCCCAAAACTCCTGTCGGCCCATCCCAATACGGTCATCCTGATAAGCTTTTGGGTCATCTTTCCAATTGCATTTACACCAAGGATGATCACAATAAACAATAGTATAAAGGAAAGGAAGGGAATGAATGGATGGGGTTTACCAAAGGCTTCTGTGAGGCCTACTATTCCCCAATCCAAAAGTTTGAACGCCCCTACAACAGCAAGGACCAGGGCAAGGATGCTGAAAACCTCCATTATGATGCCCTTTTTATATCCTCTGAACCCTCCAAAGATTAAAATGGCCAGAAAGACCAAGTCCATCAGGGCCATAGATCAGGAACTCAATTTCTCTCTTACGATCTTGGAGATCAACTGATTATCAGCCTGCCCTTTCGCTCTTTTGATCGATTCGGGCATAACCTTTCCCATATCGCCCATCCCGGAAGCACCCAGGTCATTTATCACACTATCAACAAGCGCCAGAACATCCTCTTCGGACATCATGGAAGGCAGAAACTTTTCGATAACCGAGAGTTCCGTTTTTTCCTCGTTGGCAAGATCTTCTCGCCCCTGCTCTTCATACACTTTTATAGAATCCCTTCTTTGTTTGGCTGCTTTTTTAAGAATCGCCATCTCCTCATCTTCGCTTATATCGCCTGTACCCCCCTCCTTGGTTGATGCCAAAAGGATCATGGATTTGATCGATCTCAGGGCCTGCAATTCATCTTTCTTTTTTTCAAGCATCGCCTCTTTGATGCTTTTATCTATTTGTTCCCTTAAACTCATTAGGTCTTATTATGTTAGTGAAAAAATAGGTCAGCAAAGTTAGGCATCCATGTCGAAGACAAGGCTAAGCGTCAACATTAATAAGATCGCCACAATTCGGAATGCAAGGGGAGGGAATATTCCTGATCTTGTTAAGGCTGCAAGGGATATTGAAAGCTTCGGTGCGGACGGAATAACTGTACATCCGAGGCCTGATGAAAGGCATATCAGGTATCAGGATGTTAGAGATCTGAGGCCGGTGATCAATACAGAATTCAATATTGAAGGATACCCATCAAAGGATTTCATTGAGTTGGTTTCAAAGGTAAAGCCCGATCAGGTCACCCTGGTCCCAGACCCCCCTGATGTGCTTACATCCAATACCGGTTGGGACACTCTAAAAAATGAGGGCTTCTTAAACGCCGTGATCGAAGTACTCAAGGATAGGGGCATGAGGGTTTCCATCTTTCTCAATCCGGACATCAAGATGGTGGAAGGAGCAAAAAATTGTGGCACAGACCGCATTGAGCTTTATACCGAACCCTATGTAAAAGATTTTGCGAGCGATAGGGAAACCGCGATCATGCCCTATAAACTTGCAGCTGAGAAATGTCAGGACCTGGGCCTTGGAGTGAACGCCGGTCACGACCTGAACCTTGAAAACCTTGAATACTTCTCAAATGAAATCCCCAATCTCCTTGAAGTTTCAATCGGCCATGCCCTCATAAGCGATGCACTTTACTATGGTCTTGAAAACGCAGTTAACATGTACAAAGCCAAATTGGGGACATGAAACTATTTTTCAGAAGGACAGGAAGCGGCAAACCTCTGGTTATCCTTCATGGACTTTTTGGTTCCTCAGATAATTGGATGACCATAGCAAAAAAGCTGGAGGATCAATTTGACCTCATTATTCCCGACCTGAGAAATCATGGTCAATCCCCTAAATCGGATTCCTGGGATTATGATGTGATGACTGAGGACCTTGAAGAATTGATCCATGACCAATGTTCTATGCCCCCATTCATACTTGGCCATAGTATGGGAGGAAAATTAGCAATGGAATTCGCTCTGGATCATCCGGACCAAGTAGAAAAACTGGTCGTGGCCGACATCGCACCCAAAGAATATCCTCCTCATCATGGAGAGATCCTGAAGGGTCTAAATTCGATCAGTCCCTCTGATCTGCCCTCCAGAAAGGAAGCTGATGAGATGCTATCTAAATTTGTTCCGGAATTTGGGGTAAGGGCTTTTTTGTTGAAAAACCTTGGCCGAAAAGAGTCAGGAGAGCTCTTCTGGAAGATAAACCTACCGGTTATAACAAATTTGATCGAGAATGTGGGAAGGCCAATTACAGGGCAAAGGGTATATAAGGGCCCCACCTTGTTCATGCGAGGCGAAAAGTCAAAATATATCAGCGACCAGGATTTTTCAAATGCTGAGGGTTTTTTTCCAAATTCAATTTTAGAGACCGTTTCAAATGCTGGTCATTGGCTTCATGCAGAAAAGCCAGAAGAGTTTGTAATGAAACTTTTGACCTTTCTGGAAAAGGACTAATCCTCTTCCCTTTCGAGCAAAAGGATGGAATGCTGGGGGACGATGAAGTATTTTTCGCCTTCATAATTGACCTCAATAGCACCTTTTTGAAGGAATATGGCAAGGTCGCCTTCCCGGGCCTGTAGAGGCATATACTTGACCTTTTCGTCCATCTCCTTCCAGGGCTCATCGATATCATCGGTGGGAAGAGGGATGGGAAATCCTGGGCCAACTTTCATGATGTACCCGCTCTGTACGTTTTCTTTTTCATGGACTCCGGGTGGCAGGTACAAGCCGCTTTTGGTCTTGTCAGTCATCGACTTGGGTTTGATCAGTACCCTGTCTCCCACAACAGTGATTTTTCTTAATTGGTCCTTTGGGCTTAAAGTCATATTAATCTGTTTCTGCTCTATCGATCAGCCTGGGGTCAGCCTTTTTGGTGGTTTTTACACCCAGCTCTTTTAATTTCTCTGTTCGACGAATAAGGTTGCCCTTTCCTTCACTCAATTTTTTCATGACCTCTTCATAAGCCTTTTTCGAACTATCCATGCTACTCCCGACCTTAATAAGGTCATCACTCAGACTATAGAATTTATCCAGCATATCACCCGCCTGCCTGGCGATCTCCTTGGAGTTCTTGCTCTGAAGGTCTTGCTTCCAGATAAAGGAGATCATTCGGAGTGTAGCCAATAAAAAAGTTGAAGAAGCAAGGGCTATATTCTTTTCCAGTGATTTATTGAACAGATCATCATCCTGCTGTAAAGCCAATGCCAGTGCCGGCTCATTGGCTACAAACATCAGGACATAGTCCGGCTGGTTGATGTTATATAGATTTTGATAGTTCTTTTCAGAAAGACCATTGATATGGTTCTTTATGCTCTCCAGGTGCTGTTTTAGAAATTTTGCTTTTTGAGATTCATCTTCGGCTTCAAAAAATTTTGCGTAAGCGGTAAGAGAAACCTTGGAATCAAGGATCAGGCAACGATCATCTGGGAGGTAGATTATAAAATCCGGTCTCTGATTCGATCCATCTTCGGACTTAAGGTTTACCTCCTTTTTGTAGTGGATTCCCTTTTGCAAGCCTGCTTTTTCAAGAATAACCTCCAACTGTAGTTCACCCCAGTTGCCCTGTGTTTTTGAGTCCCCTTTCAATGCTTGGGTCAGATCCTCGGCTTCCTTTGAGAGGCTGGCTATCTGGGATTGTAGAAGTTTGTTCCAGGAATGGCTTTCGCGATTATTCTCCTCTACCTTTTTCTCAAACTTTTCGATCCTTTCCTTAAGTGGATCAAGTATATCTCCAATATTGGATTTGTTGGTCTCGGTGAATTTTTTGGTTTTCTCATCCAGGATCTTAGAAGCAAGGTTTTCAAATTCGATGGTCAGTTTCTTGTGGCTTTCTTCCATCTCCTTTTGCTTTTCCTCAAGCCTTGTATTTAGGTGTTTTAGCTCCGACTCTTGAGTCGCCATCTTTTGAAGCATCACCTCTCCCTGGTCCCTTGCTTCATCCAATTCACTTTTCAAATCCTCCTTTTCCCGACTTTTTTCGTCAAGGTTTTGGGTAAGGACATCAAGTCTTGCCTTTAACTCAGCATTTCGTGGCTCAGAACTACTTTTCGGATTATATGACTTTGAAATAAACCATCCGGCAATACCACCCAGAACCGCACCAACCAATAAATAGATCAACTCCATGGATCAATCCTGCCAAGAATAGGGATAATTTCCGTCAACATAAGATTCCGCATCCTTGGTCAGGAATAGAGGTTTAAAGGTGTCTATCATCACCGCAATTTCCTCGGTCTTTTCCGCACCGATGCTTTTCTCAACAGTACCGGGGTGAGGCCCACGAGGTATGCCCCCGGGGTGAAGCGTGAATGAGCCCTTATCGGTACCCCTTCTACTCATGAAATTCCCTTCGGTATAAAAAAGAACTTCGACGGAATCGATATTGCTATGGTTATAAGGTGCCG